>JBIPMW010000073.1:0-8930 GCA_044376455.1 Crocinitomicaceae bacterium
TCGAAACAAGCGCTACAATGAGCTTTATCGCTTTGATGCTCCTGTCGAGGAGCGCGGCTATGAAGATTTTCAGACCGAGACAGTTTTCACCAATGAGCAACTTCAAGAAATGTTGCTCAGTTTATCCGAACCAGCACGTCTTGTGTTCAATCTTTTTGCTATTGAAGGATATGCGCACAAAGAGATTGCAAAAATGCTTGGTGTCACGGAAGAAACTTCAAAATGGCATACCAAAATGGCCAGAAAAAAATTAAAAGAACTCATTATCATACGCTATGAAAAAACAGGAAGAAAATTCGTTGGATAAACTCTTTTCGAGTTTGCACGAGATTGGAAGCGAAGTTCCGTCTGCGGCTTTTCTCAAAGACCTTGAGCAAAGGCTCGATGCACAAAAAAAACGCCGCAAACCCTTGGTTTTATTGTGGTTTTTCAGTGCTTTTGGCACCGTTCTCTTGTTATTGCTCGCTTATAATTGGAAAGATTCCGCTGCTCCAAAGCAAGTCCTTTCAACCATTTCACCTCGTTCTTCTTCTTCCTATTCATCTTCATCTTCCTCCGCAACTTCATCTTCCTCTGCAACTTCAGCTTCTTCTACCTTTACTTCAGCTTCTTTCAACTCATCCTCATCTTCTTCTTATTCTACTTCTTCATCCTCTTCCTCACATTTCAAAGAAGATCAATCTTCATTTGTTGCGGATTCTTATGTTATTAAGGTAGAAAATCAGGCATTGTCTTCACCCGTGTTGCCTCTTGCAAAAGCAAATTCGAATGATAATGATTTAAAAGTGGTTTTTGCCCTCCAGGAGGAAAATAGAAAAGACACTTCTAATACGAACAAAACTCAAGAAGAAGAAATTACACCGATAATCTCAAGGGATTTTGTAAATTCACCTAAAGCAATAGTAAAAAGCACGAGGCAAGTAATTGGTTTGCAATTTGGCGTGAGTGGCATCTTTTCTAGTTTTGAAGTGCCAAACCAATATGCGTCAATTACGGGTTATGATGCGCTTAAATTTAGATCCGAGCGGGAATTATCAGAAAGACAAACATCAAGCTGGGATTTCAACCTGCGCTATCAATACCAATTGGGAAAATTGGGTCTACAAACAGGGCTTAATTATTTGGAATGGGGAGAACAATACAAATACGCAGTTATTTCTGTGGAAGGAACAAACCGTTTTCAGTACCTCCAGATTCCACTCGGGGTTTCTTATCAAATACCGGTTAAAAAAGTCATATTTCAGCCTTCAGTGGGTATTGCTTTTGGCTATGGGCTTCAGACTAATGGTATATATATTCTACCCGAAAACAACGGCGTAGCAGTGGTCAACTCCAAACAGTTTTCAAGTAATCTTTGGACACAACTCGAATTGGTGTATCAACTCAATGAGCAAATGTGTGTTTCTATTGCACCCATTTATCGTCAGACCATCGGTAATTTGGTTAATAATGGCCTGATCATCAATAAGTACCAATCTGTGGGCTTGTTGACAGGATTGAGTTATAAGTTTTAAATTTCCAAAAATAATTCATAGTGTATAAATTACACTAAGTAAAAATTTCTGCTAACTTTGGCTTAACAACCTAAACGTAAGCTATGTCGTCTATTATCAGTGGAGTTGGCAGTTTTTTACCTACGCTTCGCATTACCAATCAAGATTTTATTGCACACCGATTTTATAAGGGAATTGACCAACCTTTTGAAGACAGCAATGAGGTCATTATTCAGAAGTTTAAAGAAATTACGGGTATTGAAGAACGCAGGTATGCTCAAAAAGAACAAACCAATTCTGATCTTGGGATCATTGCTGCAAAAAATGCGATTACAGCGGCCAATATAGATGTCGAAAAACTCGATTACATCATCTTTGCACATAATTTTGGCGACGTGCGTTTTGCCTCTAATCATTTAGATATGTTACCTGCTTTGGCAGCAAGAGTAAAACATGCGCTCGGCATTGAAAATCCTAATTGTGTGGCTTATGATATGCTTTTTGGTTGCCCGGGCTGGATAGAAGCACTCATTCAAGCACATCTATTTATCAAAGCAGGTGCGGCTCAACATTGCTTAGTGATTGGTTCTGAGACTTTGAGTAGGGTAGTGGATCCGCATGACCGCGACTCCATGATTTTTGCTGACGGTGCTGGTGCTTGCGTACTTTCTGCAAATGAAACCAACGAAAGCGGAATTTTAGCGCACGCCACCCAAACATTTACCAAAGACGAAGCTTATTTTCTCAATAATGGTCCTTCGCTCAATTCCAAGCATCACATCCATGAAAAATACATCAAGATGCAGGGGCGTAAAATTTATGAATTTGCACTTACAAAAGTGCCGCAAGCCATGAAAATTGCCTTGGATAAAAGTGGTGTTGGTATTGAAGCAGTCAAAAAGATTTTTATTCATCAGGCCAATGAGAAAATGGACGAAGCCATCATTGATCGCTTTTACCGTTTGTATCGCGCCCAGCGCCCTGAAGGCATTATGCCGATGAATATTCAATTCAACGGAAATAGTTCGGTGGCGACGGTGCCTACTTTGTTAGATGCGGTCATAAGAGGTGAATACCCTGAACACAAGCTTCATAAGGGTGATGTCATTATCTTGGCATCAGTAGGTGCAGGGATGAATATCAATGCGGTGGTCTATCGTTGGTAGCGTGTTTTGAGATTTTTGACCAAACAGCGAATGGCATTGAATTAATGAAAGTTGTGAAGTAAATCAATCGTCATGACACGTTTTCTTTACCATTTTCTTGCCATCTCCGCACTATTGATTTTAACCAACTGCAGAAAAATTGAAGCTCCTAACGCTGAAGCTGCCAAAATTTTTGGTCAGTGGACCTACAAGTATAATACAGGAGGCTTTTCAGGAGCAGGCGGTAGTACGCGCTTTGCTGATGGCAGTACGGTAGAGTTTACCGAAAATGGCCATTTTAATGTCTATGAGGGTTCAAGTGCAGTTAGTTCGGTGAAGTTTAAAATAGAAATGAAAGAAAGTATCTATTCACTTGATCTGAGCCCGGCTTTGGTTTATACGAACGGAGACTACGAAGTATACCAAGTATCAGGAAACGAGCTTTTCATCGCAGATAATCATTACGATGGCTATACTTATTGTTTTGAGAAGATGTAGGGGGTGAGGATTTTTAAATCCTTACTTTTGCGCCATGCAAGTCATCAACCCGAAATCTGCCCTAATTTTTATTCTCATTACCATTTGCCTAGATTCTGTTGGATTGGGAATCATCATTCCTTCTTTTCCAATCTTGATATCAGAAACAGCGCATGTGCCGCTGGGCAAGGCATCGCAGTATTTTGGGTGGGTGATGGGTGCTTATGCCTTGATGCAGTTCGTGTTTTCTCCTTTGATCGGGAATTTAAGCGATCGCTATGGCCGTAGACCCATATTGCTGATTTCAGTCTTGGGTATGAGCTTAGATTACATGGTCATGTTTTTTGCGCCTGATTTGTTTTGGTTAGTCCTTGGAAGGGCAATTTCCGGAATTTTTGGTGCCAGTTTTACTTCAGCTGCGGCGTATATCGCAGATATCTCTACACCTGAAAACCGAGCTAAAAATTTTGGACTCATCGGCGCTGCTTTTGGAATTGGCTTTGTCTTCGGACCAGCGATAGGTGGCTTACTATCTGAATTTGGCCCACGAACACCTTTCTTGGTGGCAGCATTTTTTTCGATGGCCAATTTCATCTACGGATTTTTCATTCTGAAAGAATCGTTGTCTCATGAAAACCGTCGCAAATTTGAATGGAAACGCGCAAATCCTTTGGGAGCGCTTCAACAAATCAAGCGTTTTGAAAAATTAAAATACCTTTTTATTGTTTCGTTTTTAGCCATCCTCATGTCGATGTGTGTACACTCCACCTGGAATTTTTATACCATGGAGAAATTTGGTTGGTCCATCAAAGAAGTTGGGATTTCTTTAGCTGTGGTGGGCATTTGCTTCGGTTTGGTGCAAGGCGCTTTAACAGGTCCAATTGTCCAAAAAATAGGCCAGAAAAATGCTGCAAAACTCGGAATATTAGTGACGGTTTTTGTGCTAATAGGTCTTGGTTTTATCACTCAGGGCTGGATGATGTATGCCATTATTTTACCCTATGCACTCACTGGGTTGGTTGATCCCGCACTACGTTCCATCATATCTGGACAGGTGCAAAGCAACGAACAAGGCGAGCTTCAAGGAATCTTTACCAGTTTAATGAGCTTAGCCGAAATCATCGGCCCACCACTTTTTATGTGGTTTTACTATAATTTTAAATCGAGCATACCCAATTCCAATTTAGGCTTAGGCACACCATTTTGGGTAGCTGCCTTGATTGGCCTACTCGCATTCCTTTTGATTTCTTGGACATTGAAGCATTATAAAGACGAATGTCTTGACTCAGATAGATAAAAAAAAGCCCCAAGAACTTGAGGCTTTAAAGGAGTGGTCCCACACGGGCTCGAACCGTGGACCCACAGATTATGAGTCTGTTGCTCTAACCAACTGAGCTATAGGACCGGTTATCGAAACAAAAATTTAGATAACAATGGCTGCAAATTTAATAAATTTTTAGTGTGCTTTTGAACGGCGCAGCGTAAATTCTGTGATTTCGGGGTAAATTCCTACGCGACCTGGAAAACCAATGTAGCCAAAACCACGGTTGACGTACAAAAATTGCTTGCCGACCTGATACAAGCCTGCCCATTTTGGATAGACGAAAGAAACAGGGCTCCAGCGGATGCCAAAGCGCTCAATCCCGAATTGCATACCATGGGTATGGCCCGAAAGGGTGAGGTCGATATCGGTGTGAATGACCTGTGCGTCGAAATGGCTAGGGTCGTGGCTCATGAGTAATTTAAAGCCCTCGCTGGTTTGGGCCAAAGTTTCTTCGAGTTTGCCGCTTTGTCGGAACATTGAGCGGCCCCAATTTTCAACGCCTAGCAACCAAAATCCTTTATCGAGTTCAACGGCTTTATTGAGCAGAGGATTCCAGCCCACGTTTTCATGCATCCGAATGAGTTCTTGCAAATTGGCTGCTTTTTCGTGGTCGTAGTCCCAGGAGATGTAGTCACCGTAATCGTGATTTCCTAATATGCTGTACTTGCCTCTTTTCACTTCAATTTGAGTAAATAGCGCTTCCCAACCCTTGAATTCGTCGGCCTTGTTATTGACGAGGTCACCGGTAAATAGAAAGTAGTCAGCGTTTCTTGAGTTGATCAGGTCAATTGCTTTTTTAACCTTGTGGGTTTGCCCGTAAAAACTACCAATGTGGGCATCTGAGATTTGTAAAATCTTGACACCATCCATGGCTTCGGGTAGGTTGTCGAAACTCAGTTCAACGGTTCTGACTTTCCAGTTCCAGCGGCCGTAAAAGATGCCGTACAAGATGGCGATAAAGTGTAAGCCAGCCAGGCAAAAGCCAAAATTTCGGGCTAGTTCGTATTGGAAAGATAAAAAGAAGAGGCCCGGGATGAGGTAAACTATGGCGGGTAAGGCAAGTGCAACAAACAAACCGAAAATAGAAAAGCCTAGGCGGTAATTGCTGCGCATTTTGACATTGCGAAAACCCCAAATAAACAGACCAATGCTTCCAAAAATAGCAGCGAGGTGCAAGAAACCAAAGGAGGCAAGGTATACATTAGGAATACTCCAGATGGCCAGTAAAAAAATCCATTCGGAGACAACAAGAAGGAGGAGAAAAAGGAGAAAGAGCATAGTTGGATTACATCCAAGATCCGCCTACAGAGATGATATTAGGCTGAGCAAGGTATTCTGGGTAAGTGTCTTCGGTGATACCTCCTGTAGGGCAAAATTTGATTTGGGGGAACACTTGCGCATAAGCTTTGAGCGCATTTAAACCGCCAAAGAGGTTGGCTGGGAAGAATTTGAAAGTATCCCAACCCAATTGAATACCCTCGATGATTTCGCTTGGAGTGGCAACACCAGGAATAAAGGCAATGTTGCTTTTTTCAAAGTGTGGTGCCAAGTTGCTATTGAGGCCTGGGCTGACCATGAAGTCAATGCCGAGTTCTATGGCTTTTTCAATTTGCTCTACTTTGACGACCGTTCCCATGCCAATGGCACAGCGGTCCCCGTATAGTTTTTTAGCCAATGCAATGCAGTCATAGGCCGCCGGCGTTCGAAGTGTAATTTCAATGCAGAAAATACCACGTGCCATGAGCGCCTCCATTTTTGGAACCACTTCATCGGTGTGCTGAAAAGTTACTACGGGAATGGTAGGATGTTGTGCTAAGACAGCTCGGATATTATTTTGTAGCATATTGTCCATTTGACACAAAGGTCGTGATTTTTAGATTATGGCAATACAAACCACTGTTTTTCTTCGGTATCAAGTAGCATTTGCTCATAAATAGCGCCGATTCTAGGGCTCAGTTGACCATCAGGGCAAAAATTCAAAATGTTCAATGTGCGCTCTTGGAGTTGCCCTTTGGGTTGGATTTTTTCTGAAAGCTGCTCAATTTGCTTGAGTACTTTGTCGAATTTAGCTTTGCGAGCTTTTTCAAATTTTTCTTCTAACGCCTCAATTTGCTTGTGCAAGCGTGTCAATTCGGCTTCAACCATGCGTTGTTCTTGTGGTAATTCTTCAGCCGCAATTTTTAGAAAAGAGGCCTTGTATTCGCTCCAAAATTCATTTAGTTGACCATAATTCGGTGCATGATCTCCAACTTGTTTGAGGTAACGTTCTTTCAATAGAACTTTATCCGATAAAAAGTCTTGCTTTTCAAAACCGAGTTTTTGGATGACTTCAATATCTTTTTCTTGAAGTAAGATGCCTCCTGCACGATGGATGGTCAAAGGAAAAGGAAGCTCCAGACTGGCAAATGCTAATGGCAGTTGTTGCCAGTAGGCAATTTCACTGGGCCCACCTACATAGGCAAGATTGGGTAAAATCCATTCTTGATAAAGTGGCCGGAGCACTACATTTGGAGAAAGTTGCGCACTGTTTGCCTTGTTGTATGCAAATTGAACGGGTTTTTGTATCCTTTCTCTTTTCTCAGTGTCGAGTAAAAAAAGATTCGATGCTTTACTTTCAATTGGGGTGTTGAGGCCTCGTTCTTGAAGTGCTTTGGATTGCTTGACGACGGCATGATGGATGTCGGTGGAGTACAAATCTTTTTCCCAAATGGGCCAAGCACTTTCTTTGAGGGCTGCTTGGTCTGCATCGATAATGACGAGGCCGTATACCGAGAAGAGCTCATTCACAAAATTCAAAAAGCCCGTTGCGTATGGAGCTATTTTTAACTTTTCCAATAAAAGATGAATCTCACTATCGGGATGGTTTTGAAATTTCTCGCTCAATTGCGTCAATAAAGGAGCAAGTTCAGAAGTCTGAAAATGGCCTACGGCTCCTTTTTGGGCGCTTCCCCAACTCCATTTTTGACCAAATAGCAAAAAGCTCTTGATTTCCTCGAAGTCGTGGTCTTCAGAGGCCATCCAATAAATAGGTACGAAATTTTGCGCGGGAAATGCTTGCTTTAGTTCTTCAGTCAGTTTAATGACGTGCAAAATCTTGTAGATGAAATACAAGGGGCCTGTCATTAAACAAAGCTGATGGCCTGTGGTAACGGTAAATGTATTTTCTAAAGTGAGCGCGTTGACGTTTTGCACCACTTTGTCTGAGGTAATTAGCTCGTTATATTGCGCTTGCAAAGCAGCTACTAGCACCTTTCTGTTCTCCGAGGGAAAATGTAGATTCTTGAGCGCTATTTGTTGCTCAAACTGAGAAAGGAGCGACTTGTCCATGCTTACATATTTCTGCGGTACTGGCCACCAACCTCAAAGAGCGCTTTGGTGACCTGACCTAACGAGGCTACTTTGCAGGTTTCCATCAATTCTGCAAAGATATTTTTGTTGCGAATGGCGGCGTCTTGAACCTTACGGATGCCTTCTTGCGCTTTATCTTGTTGGGCTTGATGTAAGTGCTGCAACATATCGATTTGGTACTGTTTTTCAGTTTCTGTGGCTCTAATCACTTCTTTAGGTAAGATAGTCGGAGAACCTTTTGAACTCAAGAAAGTATTGACACCAATGATCGGGAACTCGCCAGTATGCTTCAGCATTTCGTAGTGCAAAGATTCTTCTTGAATTTTTGAGCGCTGATACATTGTTTCCATAGCGCCTAAAACACCACCACGTTCAGTGATGCGGTCAAATTCGATAAGCACGGCTTCTTCTACTAAATCGGTGAGCTCTTCTATGATGAATGAACCTTGTAATGGGTTTTCATTTTTAGCTAAGCCGAGTTCGCGGTTGATGATCAACTGTATGGCCATCGCTCTGCGCACAGATTCTTCGGTTGGCGTGGTGATGGCTTCGTCATAAGCATTGGTATGCAGTGAGTTACAGTTGTCATAGATGGCGTAGAGTGCTTGAAGGGTAGTGCGGATATCGTTGAAGTCGATTTCTTGGGCATGTAAGGAGCGGCCCGATGTCTGAATGTGGTATTTCAACATTTGCGCACGGGCATTGGCCCCATATTTTTTAGCGAGTGCTTTTGCCCAAACGCGGCGAGCAACACGACCAATGACCGCATATTCTGGGTCAATGCCATTCGAGAAAAAGAAAGACAAGTTTGGACCAAACTCATTGATGTCCATCCCGCGGCTTAGGTAATATTCTACATAAGTAAAGCCATTGGCCAAAGTAAAGGCCAATTGGGTAATGGGGTTTGCGCCGGCTTCGGCAATGTGGTATCCAGAAATAGAAACCGAATAGAAATTGCGCACGCTGTTGGTAATAAAATACTCCTGAACATCGCCCATGAGGCGCAACGCGAACTCAGTGGAGAAAATACAAGTGTTTTGTGCTTGATCTTCTTTTAAGATATCGGCTTGAACCGTCCCTCTGACTTGCTTGAGCGTGTCTGCTTTGATTTCGGCATAGATGTCTGCAGGCAATACTTGATCT
>JBIPMW010000254.1:0-2759 GCA_044376455.1 Crocinitomicaceae bacterium
GTCTTTTCTGAACGAAACCCCTTACTATCTGTTGTCAAGGTTCAGTTTTTAGCTTGGTTATCGCTTTTTCCATTGTAGCTTAAAGCCGTCCTAAAAGGACGGGGTTTTAACCCAAATTTTCGATAAATGGGCGATCGGAGGTATGTATGATAAAGCGTGAATTTGAATCGATGAGTCGCGAAGAATTGCGAGCCTATATTCTCGAACATAGAGAGGATGAGGAGGCTTTTCAAGTTTATCTCGCTCGGGTGACGGCCGAACCGGGAGAAATTTATCCCGCGCCGAAGTCGATCGAGTATTTAAGCCATTTTCCCGATCTCGTGACCAAAAATCGTCGCAATAAACAACAGAAAAGATAAAGCCTATGCCCTATTATTTACAAATTTTATAATTTCTCTCGAAAAGCTCGATCCCGTAATTTTCTAGAAACTCGATCGCTAGAGACTTCCAAGCCGCATCATCTCTAGGATAAAATTCGGGTGTACAGACATACGCCTCTAGATTCAAGTCTAGATAGTTTTTGTCTAGCTTTTTATTGAAAAAATTAATTGTACTAACAAGTTGCTCTATCGCTTTTTCTCGATTCTTTTTAATTTTTCTCTCGCTTGTAGCGTTTAGCTTCAATTCCACGAAGCAAAAATCATTTACGTCAAAAACAATAAAGTCACAGTGAGATTGACCCCCTAAAAAACCCTGCTTACCATCAACGGGGATAAACCCAATTTTGGTAGCGTTCCTGATTTCAAATATTTTTGTATAATCGAACTCTTCTATTATGATAGAAATTTCATTTATATTAATATTAAAAGTACAGGTATTTGTATCCTTCTTAATGTCAATAATAATAAAACACTGTTTTGTTTTTTCGTACTCTATAATAAAAAAATTCTGTCTTTCCTCAATTTGTACAAATTGAGCGAGTCTGTCTATTTTTTGTGATAGATGGCTCTTGATTTCGTCAAACGTTATCATTTTCTTTTAAAAGTCCTTGCGTGAATTTGATATAATTCATTGAAATCACCCCCTAACATCTCGGAAACCGTGTCTAAATAGTTTTGGGCGATCATTCCTGTATTACTATCAAAAATAGATTCACAATAATTAGCCTCCTCATCTAAAAATTGATTTCCTAGCGAGTACGCGGCAAATTCAGCCGCGTTTAACCAGTAATCTTCTGATATTATTTCGGATACTTCAGACTTTGCCGATGGATTTTTCTCAACAACTCTTTTGGCAAACAATAAATTATTGAAAACTGATAATATATAAGGACTATGGGTTGTTATAATTAATTGGTTATCAGCATTTTGATTGACCATTACTGCCAATAGTTCAATTAAGTTTTTCTGGGCAACTGGAAATAAATGGGCTTCAGGTTCTTCTATTATTCTTAAAATTATTCTATTATTAATAATATTTAGAAAAATATCTTGTAATATTCTAATGGATTCCTTTTGTCCTGACGAAGCATTATGCAAATAAACATATTTTTTACTAACCGTAGATTGCCTATCTAGTACAATTTTTTCACCATCACTATCGATACAATATCTACCCTTTAATATTTTATAAACTTTTTCCATTATATTTATTAGATGATGCTTTTTAGCTTCGTCTTCTACATATCTGTTAATTAGTCCGTCAAAATTATCAAATTTTTCAAAAATATTTTTAATTATCTCACATTTTTCTATAAATTCAATCATCAAAATATCATCTGTAATTTGTTGTTTATTATTTGAAGATTTTTGATTATTCTTCTCTAGTGTATTTTGTATCCCAGCGAATAAGCGCATATTGAACTGATTAGAATAGCTTACTGTTACGTTTCTACTTGCAATTACAAAAAATAAATCGGTCTGGCTTGTTTCAAATACTGATTCTAGTGATTGATTTAATATTGTAGAAAGTCTTTGAATATATCTAATTATGCCTATATTAGGAGCGTAAGAATTCAAATCCTCATCAGATAAATCTTCCTCTAAGAGTTTTTTAATTTGATTTATAGATTTTTCAATATTTTCATTAAAAAAGTTATTGCTGAGACTGGCATTAATTTTTTTTTCATCATCAAGCACTAAATTAATAAATTTATTTTTTTCAAGACTATAATAATAAGTTATCTCAAAATTGGGTATATGAAGTGTAGAACCAAAAAAATCATAAAATCTTTCTTGTATAAGAAATACAAAATTTGAGAATATATCGAGAGAATCTGATGTTTTTAGTTGATCTTTGGATAATAAATAATCTTTGAGTGATTTAAAAAAATAAATCAACTTAGCGATCGTACTCTTTCCGCTCGCTTGTTCACCGATTAAAACTAAAACCTTTTTAATCTCAATTTCAGCGTACTCGATCGCTCCGAAATTTTTAATAATAATTTTTTGCATAGATGCGCGCTTTTTGTATACGACTATAAACCATAGTACCGCGAGCCATCTCAAAACCGATCGCTACCCCGCCATCCCGAACCCGCAACCGTCACGAGTTCCCCTTTCTAAACGGAAAGCCACGAGAAGATCATTCAACGCATCCATATCGCCATCCATTAAAAACGCATCGTGACCGTGCAGCGATCGCAACCAGAATAATTCCGAATTGGGGATATATTTCGCTAACTCCTCTTGTTCCACCGGAGGATAAAGAAGATCCGAATTGATCGCCACGATCGCCGTCGGTTGTTGAATCGACTGTAAAACCGATTCGTAACTTTTTCCCGTCCGGGTGACATCATGACGATCCATCGCCCTACTTAG
>JBIPMW010000074.1:0-8912 GCA_044376455.1 Crocinitomicaceae bacterium
AAATTCAAAGCGTTCACCACCGTTTATCCAAGGTGAACTCTCCCAGACATCCTGAAATCCACCTTGCTTGGGTATCTCATATTTAAAGTTTTTGATATTCTCAAAAAAATAAGTGGTGGTTTTACCGAAATGACGCAAGGATTTTTTCAAGTAAAATGCTTCTTGATCAATTTTAATGTATTCCTGGCCTCTTAGGTTCCATAAAAAACTCATGGTTACACGCCATGCGTAATAGAGCCAAAAAACTAGAAAGATCCAAAGAATCAATTGCTCTTGATTCTTGAGCTTCATGAAATTAAGGGCCCATATAACCGTTCCACCTATGGCATACCACATACCTAGCCAAGCTCCCATTATTGCTGAAATCCAGGCATTTTTGGAGGGGTCAATAACTATGGTTGTCTTGTCTTTCTGATCAATAAAACTGATCCGTTTTCCTATCCATTTCACAATACAAAAGTAAATGAAAAAAGCCCCACTTTGCAGTGAGGCTTTATTAAAATTAATTTGCTTGATATCTTAGTAATTCCAGAGATCGTGTTCCCAGTTACGGATACTTTCTTTGACTCTTTCAGACTCATAAAGGGCTTCTACACCGAATTTATAATCTTCGATTTCACGGTCAAATTTATCAGATACCTTGTAGATCGTCGAAGAAAACTTACGCTTCCAGAACAGGTCATCAAAAGACATCCATTGTGCATCGTTCTTGTCGTTGTACACATAGTAGTTCACCAAAACATTGCGCAATTCGTCGAAATACAACCAGAACATTTCGCGTTCTTCGACACGCCCAGTATATTCTTCAAATTTTCCATTTGCCAAACGCATTGGCATACCGTTTTCGTTATAGAATAACAAGCTTCCTCGTGAACTTAACTCGCCCGGTCCAGGTGCAGCTGCTTCAGCATAACGCGCAACAGGTGCGATTGCAATAATGCGCTTATCAAGTACAGATCTTTCTTTATCAAAATACCAATCCTCTTTGATATAATAAGCCACAATACAACTAGAATTTAAATACATCGTGATGCGGTCTTTTCTTACGAAACCACCTGGTTCTGTTTGATCCCAAAGTCTTTTCAACTCTTCAAACGGGTAACGACCCAATTCTTCATAGTCTGACTCTGGATTTTTTGCATCCAAAGAATCAAGATACTTCTCGAGAGTCTGATTCGTTTTTTCAACTGACCATTCATCTTCTGAATAGCGACGGAAAATAGTCAATTTCTCACCATTACCTTGACATGTCATAACTGAATTCACAGCTCCTTTGTATGCCTGTGATTCAAAATAGTCATTTTGACCATTTCTAACAATTGGGTATTTGAGTGAATAACCATCTTCATCCCCATATTCGTAGAACGGGCTATTTACGCGAAATACTGTAAGATCTCCCAAAATAATATGACGCTGAATGATGGTCCATAAAGACCAACGTTTATCATCTTTTAACCAACTAGGATTGTCGATATCGGCTGGTGATTTCGGTTTATAAACCGATCCCTCCATTTCAGAATAGTCGAAGAAGTCATTTGGAAGAAAAATGTCGTAATTCATTTTCTCACGTGCATCAATGCGTGAAAAGACGCGTCTTTGCCAAGTTACATCGCTTGCGCGTACGTATTCGTACTCCACCTTTGAACGCACCGGCACTTCGTCTTGGATGGCTACACCATCGATTACGCCACCTGGCAAGGTGTTGTATGGTCCACGCTGAGGACGATCTTGTGCGATCGCATCAAGGGTAACTAAACACAATAAAATAAAAACAACATTTTTCATAATAATGAAATTTGATTACGGTTTAACAGTCAATACACCTTGCATTGAGTTCTTTCCACCGGTACCAGTATAACTGATATCAACAACCACTTTTGCTCCTGCTTTTGCTTTCTGTACAGCACTTGCTGGGATCACAGAACCAGAGAACTTAATTGGTTGGTCATTACCAATAGTGATTTCACCACCGATAATATTAAAATTCGCTTTTAGCGGACTATCTTTCAAACCAAGTGCGATACGAGCTCCTGAACTTTTGCTGATTTTAGCATCGAGAATTTCTGGCTTAGGGAATGATTTCACCTTGTACTTAAATGTACCGTATGATTTAGATTTTCCGTCTTTATCTTTTCCACTCAAAGTAATTGTAACAGAAGTAGCATTGCCAGGTGTTACTAAATAACCATCGTACTTCACGCCTTCGTCAGTCCAAGATGATTTTCTTGAGCTACCACCTGCTACAGCTATGGATGAACTCACTGCACCAGCTACTACCGGAACAACCTTGTTATCGTAGTTTCTGTAAAGAACAGCCATCTCAGGAAGAGCGATTGAACCTTGAGCTTTAACAACAGCAACTTTCCACTGCCAGTCTTTGGTATATGGAACTCCTGATTTGTTGACAATTGTTACCTTACCGTTTACTGTCATATCAGATACACCAGCTCTTACTTTAATTCGACCGATACCGTCTTTTACTTCTACACTACCAGTACTTGACGTAACAACCGGATTCTTGTCCGAGTCGTAAGCAGCCATAGTAACAAGTAATTCAACTTCCTCGCCAGAAGTAGCGACCCCTGGGCCACTTACCAATTCTTGAATTTTGTTGAAAGAGAATTCACCTGTAGTTACCTTCGATTTCAATAAATTCACAGCTTTGGCACGCGCACTTAGGATTTCATTTTGTAATGAACTCAATGATGCTAGAGCCCCTACTAATGGAGCATGGTCAAATGTACGTCCTAACCAGTGAATGTTTTTAGCCTCGTGGTGATCGTCAAATTCTTGTTTAGTTAACTCTTGATAAACCGAAACAAGCGCCTCCATGTCTTCTGGATTCACTTTATTCCCTGGAGCTTTGAACATTTTGTCGATTTTATTAGCAAGATCTTGGAAATCTTTGTAATCGTTGATGTCTGTAACCTTTATTTTCCAAGTATTTTTCTCACCCTCTTTGTAGTTTCCAGCGATTTCTACGATAGACTTTCTAAGTCCGTTGTAATCTTTCCAAAGTTTTGTTCCTTTTTTAGTTGGATCAATTTTTGAAATCTCTGAACCTACGATTTCGTGCATTGGAACATCAAAGTTGTCTTTTTGCTGAATCGCTTGTAAGTACAAACGTGCAGGCAAAAGCGGTGTATTTGGATCATATTTTTTCCAAACGATCGACAATTTATCATTTGGCTTTGCTGTTTTGATACTTTCCGGACCCTCCACTTTAGAAATCAATTCAAGCTTGATTTCGTCTACATATTTAATGAAATCACCGACATTTTTGTCGATTTTTTCAATCATTCCAAGATATTTCTTGATTTTCTCAGCTTTCGCACGACCAGCTTCATCTTTAGTGACGGAAGAAAGCTCTTCCACTAAAGTACCTTTTGCTGTTTCACCACGATCGTATTGCGTGATGCTTCCGCGCTGAATGTTGTCTTCAATCGCTACGAATGCATCTAGGATTTGCTTAGATACGTTCAAAGCGAGAAGTGCAGTTAAAACCAAGTACATCAGACCGATCATCTTCTGTCTTGGTGTTTCCTTACCACCTGCCATTTTCTTTAATTTTTAATAATTGTTAAATAATAATTTGTTCGAATTAAAGAAAGGGATTAACCTCTCATCGCACGTAACATGTTTCCGTATACGTTGTTCAAATCAGTAAGATTTTGAGACAACATAGCCATGTTTTCACGGTAAGAAGCGGTATCCTTAGCTGAAGCAGCAAGATCTGCCATGATTGTTTTGATATTTTCTTGAAGGTTACTCATTTGAGTCATGCTCTCTAAATAGTCTTGTGACGACTTCAATTGAAGCTCATATACATTGTTAAGTGCACCTAGGTTTTGACCTAATTTTTGCATTTCTGAGCCAAAGTTACCTTGACCTTCACCAGCAATACCAGCGATAGCTGAAGCAGAAGCCGCGTATTGTTCAGTAAGCTTACTCAAACCTGCAGAAGCAGTTTCCAAACTCTTCACATAAGAATCTGTAGCTCCAGCTGCTGTTGAAACAGCACCCAAAGACTTGGCATTCTCAGCCAAGTTTGTCATGCCATCTTTCAATTTAGCTAATAACGATTGGTCGATACCAGCCTTGTCCAATTCTTTTGCTAGTTGGTCAGCAGCGCCACCGCCACCCATTCCACCTTTTTTCAAAAGTGGTAATAAACGATTTTCGTCGTTGTTTTCATCAACTCCTAATTCTGGGAAAACACGTGTCCAGTCTACTTCCTCATGAAGTGGTTCCATTGCAATGAACGCAAAGATTGCTGCTTCTGTAATCAAACCTACGATCAACATTTGGTCAGCACCTGGCCAGTGCATGATTTTAAATAATGCACCCAAGATTACTACTGATGCTCCGTAACCTGTTACGTACTTTGTAATTAATTTGTACTTGCGTGATGCAAAAAATCCACCATTACCACTCATAATTTTTGTTTTTTTAGAATTAGAAATTAAATTGTTAGTTGTTTATAGTTGTTTAGTTTAGAATAATATCTGTTTGGATCTCTTCTCCGTTTTCTTGCTCGATGTCTTTACCACCACGACCTAAATGGGTCATTGTATTACGGAAACCGATATAGCTTTTTGCGGTATCTTGGAATTCATAAGTTCTTGTTGCGTTCATGAGATAATAACCGATATCTTTCCATGAACCACCACGAATTACTTTACGTTTTTTAGCCGGTGCATCACCATCTTTCGCATCGTATTCAAAATCTTGAGCTAAATCATGTGCAAACTCATAAGTAGATTCGTCATATGCGGTAGAACACCACTCGGCCACGTTTCCAGCCATACAGAACAGTCCAAATGCGTTCGGATTGTATGAGTATACTTTAACAGTGTAAAAACCGCCGTCCTCAAAATAACGTCCACGCATTGGTTTGAAGTTCGCTAAGAAACAACCGTTTTCGTTACGGATGTATGGACCACCCCAAGGGAATTGAGCCATATCGAGGTCACCTCTTGCTCCGCGCTCCCACTCAGATTCTGTTGGTAAGCGGAAATCATTGACAAACAAGTCACCGTTCGATTGCAACCAAGAATGGAAAATTTGAGTTCTCCAAACTGAGAATGCTTTGGCTTGTGTCCAGGTAACACCAACTACAGGGTAGTTGTCATAGGCAGTGTTCCAGAAGTAGTTTTGAGCCATCGGTGAGTTATTTGAGTACGTAAAGTCTCTTACCCAACACAATGTATCAGGATACACGTGAATACGCTCTTTTATAATGAAACGTGAACGATCAGAATGCCCACGAATGGCATTGTGTGAACCTTTACTGTTTGCAAAACCCATATCTAAATCTTGACCTGGATTTTGAAGAACAGTACCTTCATAACTGTTAACATTATTCAGACTCAAGTTTTCAACCTTACCGTTGTCATCAACGATAGGCTGGCCGTTTTCGTCTTGTGGCACAACTTTTCCAGTTGTTTCATCGACCCAAACTTTGCTCGTATTTTGGTCCATGGTCATGAGTGTAGCTCTGTGGTTATCGATCGTTTTTTGATCTTTACCAACCGGCTCTCTTGGGCTACGCTTCGCTAAATCTGGATCGCCATCGACATCGTAGGCAACACCTGCTTTTCTTGACTCTGGAACAGGATTAATTTTACCTCTGCGCGCTGCTTCTTTGTAATCAATCCAATAGTAGTCAAAATACAATAAACGGGTGTCTATTTCTCTACGGTTATAGAAGCGCTCTGCTTCACTCAAATACATGTCAGATAACATGAACGCTACTTCAGGGTCTTCGTAATCGATTTCCTCTAACCAATTCAAAGTGAAGTATTTGCGATTATCTATGCGACCACCCTGTGTATATTTAACTTTGCTACTCGCTGCTTTTTCGTCTTTTTTGTCAGCTTCACCACCTTTTTTCTTGTCGCCTTTGAAAGCGTACATTGCAAAGATACCAGCCAATTCGTCGTCGGTAATTACAACACCCTTTTCAGTATCGGCATTCTTTGCTTTGAAATCAAAAGTGAGGCCATTTACAAGTTCTTTCGGTTTTACCTTTGCTTTGGTATTACCTTTTGTACCATCCATCTCGCCCATTAAAGCAAGTATAGTAAGGTCTACATTGGCGTTGTTAGCTGAATCCATGTAAAGTTGGAACGGTGAGTTTCCACCTTGAATATCTGAACCCGCATTTACAAGCGTGCGATAGGGCTCTCTGAAGAAATTATCAGGAACATTTACCCAACGTTCAGCCTCTTCACCAGCACTGCGGCGATAGAGCTTTTCGCGAGCGATTGAATCACGCACCCAATGTACAAATTGGCGGTATTCGTTGTTCGAAATTTCTGTTGCATCCATGTAAAAGGCAGGGACAGATACAGTGCGCTTACGCGCTGTATGGAAGCCCATGATGTCTTCATCATCTTCTCCTGCTTGGAATGCTCCGGAAGGAACATAAACCATACCCTGTGGCATCTTGCCAGGGCCTAATACGTCCGGATACCAGGTGTCTCTACCACTCACACCTACTAAATTTCCTTCAATGTCGCTACAAGCGTACATGAAGCTAAGAACAAATAGAAAACTAAATAATTTTTTCATTCGTTTGTTTTTGGTTCTGACCTACACCCAATTTAACTTGCTACAGGTATAACTTCGGGTATAACGTAAGAACAATAAAAATGGTTACACTTTTTTCCTCCTATAACCAACGAGGGTGTCTTGCTTTCGTCTTTGGCGGCGGCGGCAAGAAGTAACAATATTTCACAAATAACTCATGAGAACCTCTTGAAATACTTGCGAGTTTATTAATATTGATGTCATAGGCGTAGCCCACATTGAAATTTTCCATCGGCGAATAACCAGCCATGATAGCAATTGCATCAGAAGTTCTGAATGTGAGGCCGCCATAAGCTTGGTTACCCCCTAGCTCCATCATGTAACGGGCATTGATGTCCATTGAATATTTGATTAGATCAGTACGAACCAAACTTTGGATATCGATGTTGTTTCCAGTTCCAAAAGCATCGCGAACGATATAGCCACCCATAATGTAGTAGTGACGCGCTGTTTGGAAAGAAAGCGCAAGATTGGTTGGGTCTGCACTGAGGTCAGATTCAGACAAGTGAGTTGTTGAAAAACCAGCGTAATAGTTTTTAGCCTGGAAATAAAGACCAAAGTTGGCGTCAATAGAAGTAGCGGAAAAACCAACAGGCAATGACGGGTCAGGAACACCTGTAGGTGGGACCCAAGTTGGATCCATACCGTAATTCATAAAACCGATACCAACGCCAATTCCTAGAACGCCTGCTCTACCGATTTGCAACGGGTAAGAGTAATTGACCAACATGGTATTTTGACGTGCAAAACCAATGGCATCGTGATAGAAATTTACACCTATTCCACCCGGGAAAAATCTTGTAAGGTTACCTTCAACATTTAAGATGGCAGAGTTTGGTGCACCGTTGACTTTATCCCATTGATTGCGATAAATCGAAGTAGCACAAAAACCGTTGTACATATCGATACCGGTTTTGCCAGGGTTGATGCTCATTTTGTCAAACATGAAGTGAGTGACAAGCTTATCTTGCTGAGCGTATGATGCAAACAGTAAAATAGAAAAAGCAGCAGTTAATAATCTGTTATTCAATAGCATAAGCTTGGTTTAGCATGTAAAAAGCTATCGTACTTTCATAGAATACGACAATTTAAGGTGCTAAAGTAAGAAATTCTTAGCGAAAATAAAAAGGTTTTTTATGTAAAAAGTCTTATCCTAATTTCTGATATGTCTTCCACCAAAGATCAGGCAATTCATTTTTCATGGCGGCATCGTAATCTTCTTTGTCGCAAGGAACCATGTGGTGTCTTTCAAATTTTGAACCACTTTGAGGAGGATAAGGCACCTCCATCCACCATCTGGCAGACTTGTTGCTTTTATAAAAAACGAGCGTGCGATTCACCTCATCCATGAAGACACTAAACTTTGTGTAATCAGCTTTGGAACCAAAAGGAAAATCGGCAACGCGAGCGAAATAACCTTGTAAAAAATACCACATCCCTTCAGCTAAAAGAGAGGTTCCGATTAGCGTTAATTTTTGCTCATTAAAAAAGCCAATGCAACTTACTTTATCTGCGATGCCTGCATATTTTGAGATTTGACAAAATTGCGCAGCAGTGAAGCCATTCGGCGAGCCATTGATTGCGCCTAAATCTGAAGCTTTAATAGATTGCAGGTCTACGCTGATGATATCGGCATTTCTTAAGTGTGGTTCTGCCTTGCGAAAATCTTGATTGAATTCACCTAGGCGACAAATATCAAAGAATAGTTTTTCAAAAAGTTCATGTGCTGCGGTATCCGCAAAAGGCTGTTGAAAACCTACTGCCGCATGATTAAATAAGTAACATGGTCTTCTTGTTATAATATGACTTAGGAAATTTTCAGAATCGAGCACGGTGTCCGGCTCTCCAATATCCAAACCGCGGTCGATTGAACACGTATTTACTAATTGTTCGAGCTGCTCGTAACCTAAATAGAGTGCCATTGTGAGGTCTTGGCTACCACCTACAACGATTGGAACAATATTGTTTTTGACTAATTCTGCTACAACGCTCGCTACAGCAAAATGAGTATCATCAATAGTGGCCCCAGGCAATATAGTACCGAGGTCATATATTTTTTTGTTCCAATTGACCTCTGGGTGCAGTGTATAAAAATGAGACCTGAAATCGACATCTTGAACGAGATTTGGTTGTTTGGAAGCCCTGTATTCTGGCACCTCAAAAACAGCGCAGCCTGGTTGGTCTAGGTCCGGGAATTGATGAATGTAAGCATCGATAATAGACCCGATCTGAGATGGCTTATAAGCTGTTTGGGTGGCTATCGGTTGAAAATAGATAGATAAATCTTTCATTGACCCAAGATTTTAGAAATATCTGGCTTG
>JBIPMW010000075.1:0-8904 GCA_044376455.1 Crocinitomicaceae bacterium
TGTCACTGACTTTCTGCGGAGAGTGAGGGATTCGAACCCCCGGAACCTCTCGGTTCAACAGTTTTCAAGACTGCCGCAATCGACCACTCTGCCAACTCTCCGGGGCAAAAGTAGTAAAACTTCGGGTTTTGGCAAGGGGTTTTTGAACTTTAAGTAAAGTTTTTTTGAAAATTATTGCATCTTCCAGGCTTCATCCATTCCAATTCCCTTGAATATGAATGGTTTGTATTTTTCAATGCGAGCTGTTTTAGTAGCGCTTTGTTTGGCTTCATTGAAATGGCGGAGGTAATTTCTTTGCCTTCCAGGTGTGAGTGACTTAAAAGCCGCTTCAAATTGTGGGTTTTCCTCGAATTGAATACTCAATTCACCTGGGAATGGGAATTCAGTTGGTGGTTTGAGCTGTAATTTTAATCCTGCCTTTTCGATTTCAAGTGCTTCAAATAGGTAGGATCTAATTTCTTCTTGCTTTTCAATGATTTGAGAGAGCTTAGTAAATCGCAATAAACGAAAAGTTTGAGCGGTTTCAGAAGGTGCAACCAACATCTTATGAGTGTCTGCAAGTAAAGGTCCTTTGAAAAAAGAAAAGCCACAGTTATCTTTAAAACTAAAGAGCATAGCTACATTTTTACCATTATGACTGTAGCATGGTGCACCCCATTTCATGGTTTCTTCCTGAAAGACAGAGAGGGCGATCCCGCGAAGCGCCGCAATTTCCTCTGAAAAAACGCGGACAGAACAGTCGTCAGTGCCAAATTTGGAGCAACGGCCACAACCATCTGCTAAAAAAACATCAATGGATTTTGTCATTTTCATGAATCAAAAATAAAGTAAAACATTTACAGTGCTGCGCTGTTGAGTATATTTGCAACATGAAATTAAAACAAGTTTCTTTAGAACAGCTCAACTCACTCAACGAAGGCACCCTCATGGAGGCACTTCAAATCAAATACATCGAAATTGGCCCAGACTTCGTTAAGGCTAGTATGCCAGTTTCGCAGCAAGTGAAGCAACCTTTGGGCCTCTTACACGGTGGCGCTAGTGCCGCACTGATGGAAACCGTTGGTTCTTTAGGTTCTGTTTTACTTATTAACACTGAAACACATTATTCAGTAGGTCTGGAAATCAGTGCAAATCACGTAGGAGCCGCCAAAGAAGGAATGGTCATTGCAACCGCTAAACTTGTACATGGTGGTCGTAAGACACACCTCTGGAATATTGAAGTACGCGACGCCCAAACCGATCGCCTGATTTCACACGGCAAGCACACAGTCATGGTTTTACCAAAAGAAGATTAAATGCTACATTACCGCTTTCCTGGAGAAGAACTCATTAGCTTAAGCGGTGACTTTATTGAATTGGATTCATTTGATAAACAAGGTTTTATAATCACTAACTTCAATCAACAAAAGAAGTATATTTGGTCCGAAACTACCCCAGCTCAAGCACCTGAAATCGCTGCGCCTTTTTGTATCGACAAAGCAAGTTACCTAGACCAAGCCCAACAAATTGTCAAAGACCTCAATCGAGGCCTTGCGGACAAAATCGTTTACACCAGAGTCAAGAAAGTGGCTGCTACTTCGGTGAATGCTAAACAACTCTTTGAGCGCTTGTTACGCACTTACCCAAATGCACTCGTGTATTATTTTCACGATACCCGCATCGGAACCTGGATTGGCGCCACCCCCGAGATTTTAATTCAAAAAACACCAAGCGCATACAGAACCATGGCTTTGGCTGGCACCAAGCTTGCCGGCGAGAACCGCGATTTCACCTACAAAGAATACAACGAACATGCGCTTGTAACTGAGTTTATTGAAGGGCAGCTTCGGCAAATTCCAGGTGCACAGCTCCAAGTTTCTGAGCTCTCTGAGTACAGTCAGGGCCCTGTTACGCATTTACTTCAAGAATTGCGTTGGCAAATGCCCGCTAGTGTATTACCCCTGCTCATCAAACACTTGCACCCTACTCCTGCAGTGGCTGGTTTGCCTCAAAAAGTAGCGCTGCAATATTTAGCTGTACTCGAGCAGCATGAGCGCGCTTTTTACACGGGTATCATCGGGAGCCATTACGACGGAAAAGAACAACTTTTTGTCAACTTGCGTTGTGCACAGCTTGTCAACGAAGAACTTTACATCTATGTAGGCGGTGGTTTTACTGCTGACTCCGAGCCAGAACTCGAATGGGAAGAGACTGAAAATAAAAGCCGAACCTTGTCACAGCTGCTTTGAAATGCAGTAAATTTGCCCCATGCAAAGCAGCGACAAAATTCTCATCCAATGGCTTGTCAACCGTACGGTTGAGGCCGGAGTAACATATGTTGTGCTTTCACCGGGCTCTAGAAACGCCCCCTTTGCCATTGCTTTTGACGCACATCCTCAGATCAAAACGCTCGTGATTCACGATGAAAGAGCTGCTGCCTTTGTTGCTTTGGGCCTTGCGCAAGAAACGCAAAAACCAGTTGTCATTTGCTGCACCTCAGGGTCGGCGTGTCTGAATTATTATCCAGCCATAGCAGAGGCCTACTACAGAAATATTCCATTGTTGATCCTGACAGCAGACAGACCCGCAGATTGGATCAATCAGGGTGATGGACAAACTATTGTGCAGCGCGAGGTATTTAAAAACCACACGCGGGCCTATCTCGAACTCGATGAAAGTGGTTTTGAACTCAGTGCTGCACTTGAGCAAAACCTTCAACAGTGTCTCAATCAATTACACGCGCTGTGGAAGGGCCCTATTCATATCAACGTTGGCCTGAACGAACCGCTGTATCAACTTTCAGCAATACAACATTTTGACCCCTACCAACCTGTAACCGAGCAAAACCAAACTAAACTACCTGACTTTTCTATCCTTGAGGGTAAAAAAATCATAGTTTTAGTGGGGCAAATGGCTCCAAACGCGCAGTTTGAACAAGCCCTGGAACGCTTTGCTGAAAATAGCAATGTATGCGTTTTGGTCGAAAATACCTCCAATTTACACAGCCCCCAATTCAATGCTTGTATTGACAGAAGTCTGAACGGCCTCGATTCAACGCATCCCGACTATCATCCTGATGTACTGATCAGTTTCGGGGGCGCAATTGTTTCAAAAAGAATTAAGGCTTTTTTACGGGAACACAAAGCGCAAGTGCATTGGCGTGTCGCTGCTGATTTTCCCGAAATGAATACCTTTCGCCTCAAGCTTCAGCATTTTGACATACCTGCGGCCGAATTCATGTTGGCACTTGAAAGCCAAAGTAGCCCACTCAATCAATTGAATTTCAAGGGCAAATGGAAGTCCATCGACTACATAGCCAAAGACCGCCAAGCGCTTTTTGAAACGGATCCGGACTTACTCACAGATTACGATGTATTTGCCTACTTTTTTGAAGTACTCCAAGGACCGGCTGTACTTCATTTAGCCAACAGCTCTGTGGTGCGTTACGCCCAACTTTTTGATCCCCTTCAGGGTGTACGTTACGAAAGTAACCGCGGCACCAGCGGCATTGACGGCTCGGTTTCCACCGCTGTGGGTGCTGCCATAGCCAATCCTGGGCAATCGCATTATTTGATCTGCGGAGACATCTCGTTGATCTATGACAGCAACGCATTTTGGACCCAACCTTTTCCGAAAAACTTAAAAGTTGTGGTCATTCAAAATAAGGGCGGCGGAATTTTTCAGATCATTCCTGGGCCGGCTCAGTCTGCACTCAGAAGTCAGTATTTTGAAGCCGAGCACAACACCTCGCCTGCTGCCGTGATCAGAGGATATGGTTTTGAGGTACTTGAATGTGCCGCTAAAAAAGAGCTCCCTGAAGTGCTCTCGAAATTCATCAGTTCCAAAGGCGGCGCTCAAATACTTGAAATTCAAACTGCTCAGGCAGCGAATGCCCCAACACTTGATCAATTCTTTAAATTCTTAAAATATGAACACAACTAATTTTCTCGATTATTTTTCGATTCTTGGCACTTCCGTTGGCCTCACCTATTTATTGATCCTGACCTTACTGGAAATTGTTTTGGGTATCGACAACATCATCTTTATTTCCATCATCACTGACAACTTACCAAAAAACCAGCAAAAAAGAGCCCGACTCATTGGTTTGAGCCTAGCCCTTATCATCAGGATCATCATGTTGTCATTAGTTTCCTGGATCATGACCCTCGACCGCGAACCTTTGTTTAGCGTCGCTGGCCATAATTTTACGGCGCACAGCCTTGTTTTGCTCATAGGAGGCTTGTTTTTGATCTATAAATCTGTGGGTGAAATGCATGCCAGCGTGAAGGGCGAACATCAAGAAGGACAGTCTAAAACTTATGGAACATTCTCGGCTGCAGTTACCCAAATTGTTATTGTAGATTTTATTTTCAGCTTTGACTCCGTAATTTCTGCCATCGGCATGACCAACGATATCCAACACGAAGCGCATGGCAATCCGTTGGTGATCATCGTTTTAGCCGTGCTCATCTCTATGCTCGTTATGATGTGGTTTTCGGGCCCAATCAGCAAATTCATCAATGAAAGACCAACAATTAAAATGATTGCCTTGTCTTTCTTGGTCGCCATTGGTATTATGCTCATTGCAGAAGCATTCGGTGAACACCTACAAAAAGGCTACATCTATTTTGCCTTAGTGTATGCATTAATTGTAGAAATGCTCAATTTGAGAATGCGTAAAAATCAAAAGAAATGACACGCCAGGAGGCGCTAGCTCTATACAATTTAGAGGACAACGAAGACATTGCCGAACAATTAGAATTTGTATTTTTTGAGTACAAACAAAAGATATACCAACAACTCGACCAAGTTTTATTGTATCCAAAATGGATCAGCTCCTTAAAAAGTCTATTAAACGCAGCGGAGGCCCTCGCCTTGCCTTATGATTACCCTCCGTCAATCGCGCTTGGCGATATAAACTTTCAGCACACTGAAACGCTGATCGATCAGTTTAACCGACTTCAACAATTAAAAGCAAAGGTTGCTCGTTTGTTGTACAACAGCACAAATCCACAGAATGTCTCGGAACTATTAGCGTTTTATCAAGGTGCACTGAGTAAGTCATTTGCATATTGGTCTCAAGCGATCGACTTTGAAACGGAGGTCAAGCTATCTCAACAATTTGACCCGATACGTATTTTATCGGACTTGAAATTGATGGCGCATGCAGGTATCTGTTACTTGCATGAACTTCAGGAGCAAAATACAGTTACTTCCATCAAGGAATGGATTTCATGGAATAAGGCTATAGAAGCAAGGATAAAACAGCTTTAGAGCTCTCCTCCCCCTCCATCGCCGCTCATTTGCTTGCCTTTATTTGAAATTTCTAGTTTTCCAAATTTATAGACCGCTGACACATAAACCCGTCGCGTCAACCATTTAAATTCACCCGTTTGGTAAATACCCGGGCGATCAACTATGAAATAAAAACCTTGGCGGTTAAATATGTCCGTAACTCTTGTTCCGATTGTCCAATTGCCGTTTGCAAGTTTTTTCTCAAAGGCAAGATCTATAGGACCCCTGCGCTGTGCAATGCCTTGAACGGTTACCCTTGGGCCATTATAGTTGACGCTCAACTGAACCGTTGCGGTTTTTTTCCAGAATTCATAAGAGGTATTCCATTTGACGTTGTGATTAAAGCCCTGACGATTTGGAAAGAGACTATCATTGCTGTAATACCAAGTGTAATTCCCATTATAGGACACAGTAGTTCGCAAACCATTGATGGGCTTCATCATAAGGATGAGTTCTGCACCAAGCGATTTAGTTTGAGCAATATTAAGGTAAGTTACAGCACTCGTATTATTTGGATAAAATTCTTTGAACCTTGAAATGACGTCATAGGCACTGCGATAAAAAAGCGCACTCGATACGGTTAATTTCTTCTTTTCCAATGAGTAAGAAAAATCAAAAGAGTGGATAAACTCTGGATTGAGGTAAGGGTTTCCACGTTGTAAATTATAAGGGTCGGAATAATTTGTAAACGGATTGAGTTCACCAGCAGAAGCCCTTTTGATGCGTCGGGAGTAACTGATGCTCAGTTCTGATTTAGGTTTCAGTTCATAACGAAGGTGAGCAGATGGAAAGAAATTGAAATAATCGTTGACTATTCGGATGCTGTCGGATATCAGGTTTGGAATTTGATAAGCTTTCTCAAGACGCAAACCAGCTTGCGCTTTGAATCGATTGAACTGCTTTCCTACTACTCCATAAGCACTGAAAATTTGCTCCTTGTAACCATACAGGAAATTAGCGAACGTATCTTCTTGATAAAGACCAGTTGTTTGATTCAGGGTTTGCGAATAGGTATCCACAAGTTGGTCACGCAAAATTGCCTTGAGGCCTGCCTCTGTGCGCAAGCCAAGTGAAGGAAAAAGGTAGGTGAGGTCAGCTTGGGCTGTCGTAATATTATTTTTTTCGGTATTGAAAAGTTGTTGGTCCAACACTGGAAGGTTGGCCAAAGAACTATCCGGGTTGTAGTAGAAATTCTTGTAATAGCCTTCTATCCATTCGGTGCCCAAAGATTGATTCACGTCGAAAATAAAGTTGCCGCGCTCGGCTTTGAAGTCGTGTTTGTAATTGAGATTGATATCAAGGTTGCGGCGATTGGTAGGATCAAGGGAGGTTCTTTGCCACAAATTGATGATTTCGTTCTGCTCGTTGAGTTCAGCATTCCAGAGATCTCCGGACCGATCTCTGCGGGTTAAAGAACCTGTTGCAACAAATCCTAGCGTATTGCGTGGATTCAAATTAATGTCGGTTCCGAAGCGAAAAGTCTGACCCGCATCTAAATCAGTGCCTGTTCGGTTTTGGTCCAAAATAAAAGTACCTGTGCTCAAATCTTGACGGATGTCATTGTAGTTATTGCGGTATCCTTCGAGGTAGCGTGCTGTATAAGTTCCAAAAACATTGATGTTGCCATTGCGATAACTCAAAGAAGCAGTGCCTTCTCCGACATTTCCACCTGCTAGGTTTCCTGTAGCCAAATTGGCAGAAACCATGCCATTGAAACCGAGTAACTTATTTTTTTTGAGCACAATATTGATGATACCTGAACTTCCGTCGGGATCATATTTGGCCGAAGGATTCGTGACGATTTCAACACGTTCAATTGAGTTGGCTGGCAAGGCATCAAGTAGCGTTTTACCTGAGCTGCCACTGAGTGAACTCGGTCTGCCATCAATCAAAATAGTTACACTACCTTGACCTCGGAGCAAAACGCCACCATCTTGATCGACCTCCACAGAAGGCAATCGGTTGAGAATATCATTGGCAGTTCCTCCGTTGACATTCAAGTCTTCGGAGACATTGTATACTTTTTTGTCGATACCGGCTTGCATGATATCTTTTTGCCCCTTCACAACCACCTCCTTTACATTTTGAGTCTTGGAGAGTTGCATCCGAAGGGTACCGAAATGATAATTAGCCTGCCCTGGCTTCAGTTCAAAGCTTTCGGTTTTTTCGTTTTCGTATTGTGCTAAACTCAGTTCGATGAAGTACTTTCCTGGTTGCGCCATCAATTCAAATTTCCCTTCGGGATTGGTAAAAACACCCTTTTGAAAACTAGAATCAGGCAAGAGAAATAATTTTACCGAAACATATTCGAGCGGCACACTGCGTTCTGTGGTGAGGATTTTACCTGTTACACTGATCGCGTTTTGGGCCTTGGCAGCAGTGCTGTACAGTATTAAAAAGAGGACCAAAAGAGATAACGAAGCGCGTTGGTAAGTAAACATAGCGCAAAAATACGCATTAAGTTTCCCAAAATCACTTATATTTGCGTTTCAAATTTGAAACTATGATTGATCAATTGAGCTTTGACGACCTCAAAAATAAGTTTAACCAAAACAAGAACTTTAAAATTGGAACTTATGTAGTTGCAGGTTTACTTGCAGCCATTATTTTATATTTTTCTTACCGCCAATTCATTTGGGGGCCAGCCAACGAAAAATCTAACGATGGCTGGTGGGTTGCTTTGAATTATATCTCGAAAGATTCTACTGATCAAGCCATTCGCGTACTCGAGCCATTTGTTAAAAACAACGACGGTAAAACTGGTGGTGAAATTGGCCAATTCCTACTCGGAAAACAATACATGAAAAAAGGCAAGTTTGTAGCTGCTTTAAACATGCTAGAAGGCGTAAACCTGAACGATACTTATGTTTCAACAATGTCTTTGGGTCTTCAGGCCGATTGTCATTCACAACTCAAGCACTACGATCAAGCGCTTGAAATGTACCTTGCTGCTGCAGACAAAGAAGAAAATGAGTTTACCACGCCAATGTATCTTTTCAAGGCTGGTCTACACGCTGAAAAACTCAACAAAAAAGAAGATGCACTCAGCTACTATCAACGCATCAAAGACGACTTTCCAAATTACGCAAGTACCAAAACAATTGAGCGTTATATCGCGCGTTGTTCAACAAAATAAACTTATATGGCGACTGCAGGCAAAAATTTATCCGCCTTCGACCCCATTCAATTTAATAACTGTGCCGATTTTCGAATCGGCATTGTTGTTTCAGAATGGAACGGACACATCACCGAACGCTTACTTGAGGGTGCGCTAGAAGTGCTCAAGCAAATTGGACACGATCCTCAAAAATGCACTGTCACACGCGTGCCAGGCGCATTTGAATTGCCTTTAGGTGCACAACACTTTGCGAGTCAGGCCGAATGCGATGGCGTTGTGGCTATCGGCGTTGTTATTCAAGGCGAAACCAAGCACTTTGATTTTGTTTGTAGCGGCACCACCCATGGCATTATGGACGTCATGCTTAAATACAACAAACCGGTTGGTTTTTGCTTACTGACTGATAACAACGAACAACAATCCATAGACCGTGCTGGTGGTAAACATGGCAACAAAGGCACCGAAGCGATGGTCGCCGTACTTCAAATGATTCAAATTCAAAAAGGACTTCG
>JBIPMW010000253.1:0-2742 GCA_044376455.1 Crocinitomicaceae bacterium
TCAACCAATTGTTCGAGCCTTTGACTTGATGTTTCAAGCGTCTTTGTAGCAATTTAAGCTTACTCTGTACTTTCAACAAAAATCGAGGGGCTTTGATTAAATCTCCCCGTGAAGTAGCGACAAAACTTTCGATCCCCGCGTCGATTCCTAAACAGGTTTTCCCGGCCGTTATATCGGGAACTAATTCCGTAGATTGGAAGGAAACCGAAACGTAAAATCCCGACGCTTTTTGGATAATTCGAGCTTGTTTAGGCTCGAACCCAGACGGGTATTCTCTAGATGGCCGGATTCTAATTTTTCCTAATTGTGGAAAATTCAAACATCCATCCCCTAGAAAGTTTTTTGAGAGCGTGGGGAAAACAAAACTCCGCATCTTTTTCTTAAATCTAGGAAAGCCGAAGCCTTTCGATTTTATCTGGTCAAAAGCTTTATCTAAAGTTTTTAAGACTTGCTGTAAGCTTTTACGCATTTAAGTTACATTGACAGCATTACCCTTATTTTTAAGTTTTCTACTCCATTTAATAATCAATCCCCCTTCATTTAAAAGCTGATTGACTACTTTTTCCAGTTCTTCTTTATTTTCAAATTCTCGATTAGCTATGTACTCTTTAGCGGAATGCCACACTAATTCTATTAGGTTGTAATCTGGACTATAAGCTGGTAAAAACTCTAGCCTAATATTGGGCAACTCTTTTTCCACCTGCTCAATAACATCTTTCTTTTTGTGATAACTAGCATTGTCTAATATAATGATAATCTTCGGCCCCTTTTCTCGAAAATCTTCGGGCAGATTTCCCAAGTTTATCCATTCTTGACGAATCTCTTCATGAAGTTTCTTTAATTGTTCATGGAAAGTTTCTGAATTTCCTTTTTTGATCATAAAACAGACTCGTTTTTTGTCATTATATCTTAAGGCTCCCATCACATTCACCCTTCCTCTTTTTCTTTGTCCATTCACTTTTTTTCGCTTTCCTTTTTTTGTCCAAGCTCTCCTTCTTATTACTCTCAAACTAAATCCACACTCATCCCAAAACCATACCTGGATTGACTCTGGCTTTTCTTTAGCCAACCTTAAATATTCATCTAATTTTTCTTTAAATGCTTTTCTTAATTTCTTGTCTTGCTTATCTTCTAGACTATATTTCGCCCAGATATACACATACTTTTTTCTTCTCAATATTCTTCTCACTTGCGAGCCACTCAGTTTAATTCCTGTTTCCTTTTCTAGATGCTCTGCTAATCTTGCCGCTGTCCATCTCCCGAATTCATATCCAAATTCCTTCGGGTCTTCATCAACTATTTTCAATAGTAAATTAATATATTCCTCTGTGGCTTTTTTATGATTTCCATTTTTTCTCCCATCTTCTAGACTTTCTAAATTGTTAGGATCGCCGTGAACACACCAATGGGCGACCGTTTTGAGTGAACAGCCAATAAACTCAGCTATTTCTCGTTGAGTTTTTCCGTCGTTTAGCAAGAGAAACATTAAAATTCTTTCCCTAACCTCTGCTCTTTCTTCTTCTTTAAGAGCTTTTTGTAAGTTTTTCTTTTCTTCTAAGTCTAGGAAATCTTTGGCTGGCATAAGTAGGATTTTTCTAAAATTACTATTTCTATTTTAGGTGGTTTAAGTGCGTTTTAGCTTATCACAGTCTGGGATTTAAAGATGAAGAAAATCATTCACAGTTTCAAAAAGCCAGATATCTTTCTCCCTTTTAAATCTCCTTTAGGTAAGATACATTTTGCTCTTGACCTCAAGACCTTCGCTTTTATCTCTGGTGATGGAACAATCAAACTCTGGAGTTTAGAGACAGGGGAAAAAACTTATATAATTCCAGTAGTTAAACCCTCACAACTAACTCAGAAAGGTGTCAAGCATCCCTCAGATCCGATTTTTATGAGTTTTAGTCCTGACAACAAAATGTTAGCTTCTGTGAACGGCTATGACGGCACTATTAAACTCTGGAATATAGAAACAGGAAAAGAAATCCGTACCTTTACCGAACATGATCCTAATATCCACTATGTTAGTTTTAGTGCCGATGGTAATAAATTAGCAACTGGTAATGATTATGGAATTATCAAAATCTGGAATGTTAAAAATGGTAAACAAATTCTTGCCCTTACAGAGAATAATGAAAATGGCGATGACAATCACTTTGGTGGTTTGGTTTTCAACCCAGATGGTAAGACTCTTGCCGTTATTCGTCAGAAAAAAAAGGAAATTGAACTTTGGAGTTTAGACAAAAAAATAAAATTCCGAACTCTTGTGGATTATGAAGATAGTTTCAATAATGATAATAAGAGTACTATTTTCAATAGTATTCACTTTAGTCCCGATGGCAAAACCCTAGCTTCTGTTGATAATCTTGGAACAATAAAACTCTGGAATGGAAACAATGGCTGGGATTTAGATGCTTTGATGGGGCGTAGTTGCGATTGGGTGCGGGTTTATTTGCAGAATAATATTAATGTCAGGGAGGAGGATAGGCATTTGTGTGATGGGATTGGTACAAAATAGTCAGTATCAGGATTTTGAGGATTAGAGGATTTTCAAGATGCTCAATCTTAAAAGATTGTCAGGAGTTTCCAAGTAAATAATCCAGTTAATCCTAAAATCCCGTTAATCTTGGTTTAGACTTCTTTGTGAGGATACAGAAGGATTGTAGGGCGATGCAGAAGCATTGTAGGGCAATACAGAAAGATTGTAGGACAATGCAGGACTTAAACGCTTTAATGGGGCGT
>JBIPMW010000450.1:0-2737 GCA_044376455.1 Crocinitomicaceae bacterium
GGATGATCCGCTGACGGTGCGGGAGGCGCTGCGGGCGCTGCTGGCGGTGCAGGCGCGGCTGCGGCCCGAGCAGCTCGACGCGAAGGAGACGATCGACGAGGTGTTTGAGGGCGTGTCGTCGCGGCGCAACCAGGTGTTGCTCGACATCGGCGCGGAGTTTGGGCTCGGGACCATCGACGGGGCGCATGAGAAGCCGCTGTCCGAGCTTGAGGCCGAGATCGCGCGCCGCGCGCCGCGTTACGCGAGCGCGGGCCGCTACCTGAAGGCGACGGTCGACGAGGCGTTGAAGCATCAGCTCGGGCGCGCGGGGATGGGGCGCAAGGAGGCGCTCGCGTACCTGGACGCGTCGTGGGGCATGGGGCCAAAGATCGCAGACGCGGCGCTTGTTTATCTGGCGCTTGGGCGTCGCGAGGGCGACTCGGCGCGCGGCGGCGCGCTGGCGGTGCTGGGGGCGCAGGCGGTGCAGGATCGGGCAGGCGCGCAGGCGGTGCTTGATGCGGCGGCGGGAGCGCTCGGGGCAGCGCGCGGCGTGTCGCTCGGGAAGCGCGGCGGCGCGGGTGCGAGCGGCGGCGCGGTGGATTCGGCGGTGGTGGACGCGCTCGCGGAGCGGATCGTGGGCGCGCAGGGTGTGTTGATGCAGACGGCGCGCGATATGGCCGAGCACCTGGGTCAGCCGCTCGTGCAGCCGGTCCCGGCGGTGCAAGCGGACGCGGCGGCGCTCGCGCGGCTCCAGATGTTGGAGCGCGAGCATGGCGCCGAGTACGCCTCAATGATCGCGCCCCAGTTCGACCCGCTCAAGCACGTCGCGTTCATCTCGCCCTGGGCCTGGCGCCAGCGCGATGTCGCGCGGCTGGCCTACGATGGGCTCGCCGGGCGCGTCGAAGCCTCATGGCACAAGCTCGCCGGGCGGCTCGCAAATCGGCCATCTGCGCGCGAGCGAAAGAGCGCGGCGTGGTTTGCGCGCTGGGCGAGCGCGCGGGGCGCGGCGCCAGCGGTGATCGAGGCGCTTGAGCAGATCCGCGACGCGCATGGCGAGCGCGCGCTGGCGTGGACGCCGACGCGTCCGGCGCTGGTCGAGGCGCCCGGCGCGCTGCGCTACGAGGAGCAGGAGGACACCGCGCCAGACGCGCGCGAGCGCTTCGTGGAGCAGCTCCGCATCGGGCAGCCGGGCGCGTTTGTGTCCGCGAATGTGGGCGAGGCCGATCTACTAAAAGTGTTGAAGCGCGGGTGTGATGAGGGCTTTGCGCTGCGCGGTCGCGTGGCGCTCGTGACGGGCGCGAGCCCCGGCTCCATCGCGCTGGAGATGGTCGGGCACCTCTTGCACAGCGGCGCTGTCGTGGTCGTCACGACGACGACCTATAATAAGAATAGGCTGAGGTTCTATCGAAAGTTTTATCAAGATCACGCTGGCGAGGGCGCCGAGTTGCATGTTGTGCCGTGCAATCAGGGCTCGGCGCAGGATGTGGAGGCGCTGGTGAGCTGGCTTTTCTCGACGGTGACGGAGCAGGCTGGCGCGAAGGTCTTGGTAGTAAAACGCCCGATGCCGCCAGCGCTTGTGCTGCCGTTTGGGGCGATCAAGGATCTGGCGACGCTGGATCAGCTGGGAGCGGGCGCGGAGGCTGCGACGCGCGCGATGCTGCTCAACGTGGAGCGGCTGGTGGCGCGGATCGGCGTGCGCTCGCGTGAGCATGGGATGCCGGAGCGGCCGTGTCATGTGGTGCTGCCGCTGTCGCCCAATCATGGGGCGTTTGGGGGGGATGGGGCGTATGCGGAGACGAAGGCCGCGCTTGAGGTCTTGCTTGAGAAGTGGTCGAGCGAGCGGGAGGCGTGGGGCGAGGGCGTGACGCTGTGCGGCGCGCGGATCGGGTGGGTGCGCGGGACGGGGCTGATGCAGGCCAACAACCTCGTGTCGCCGGGTCTGGAGCAGGAGACGGGCGTGCGGACCTTCTCGAGCGCGGAGATGGGCTTCTTGCTCACGGCGCTGTGTACGGATGAGGCGCGCGACGCGTCGAGGCTCAAGCCGCTGCGCGTGGATCTGACGGGCGGCTTCGGCGCTATTGAGGATCTCAAGGGCGTGGTCTCGGGCATCCGGCAGCGGGTCGCGGCGCGCGAGGCCGCGCTGCGCGCGTCAGAGCGAGAAGTACAAAACAACCTGCTGGCCGCGCTGCCGCGCTGGCCGGCGGCGACCTTTGCGCAGCCGTCGTGGCGGCTGCCAGCTGCGCCGCATGTGGCTGCGAACAGGGTGCCGCTTGAGCAGATGGTGGTGCTCGTGGGCGCGGGCGAGGTGGGGCCGTTTGGCAGCGCGCGGACGCGGTTTGCGTTTGAGGTGCAAGACGAGCTGTCCGCGGCGGCGGTGCTGGAGCTCGCGTGGACGTGTGGGCTGGTGCGCTATGAGGCGGGCGAGCGGGGCGGGTCGTGGGTCGATGGCGAGACGGGCGATGCGGTGGCGGAGGCGGACATCGCGCCGCGGTATCGCGAGCGGCTGCGCGAGCGCATCGGCATCCGGTTCATCGAGCCCGACACGCTGGGGCTTGATCCGGGCGCGCTGCCTGTGATGTCGACCGCTTATCTTGAGCGCGACATGACGTTCGCGGCGGCCTCGGAGGCCGAGGCGCGCGAGTTCGAGCGGCAAGATCCGGAGCGCACGCTCGTGAGCTTTGACGCGGCGAAGGAGCAGTGGCGCGTGACGCGGCGCGCGGGCTCGATGGTGCGCGTGCCGCGCGCGGTCAAGCTTAAT
>JBIPMW010000442.1:0-2724 GCA_044376455.1 Crocinitomicaceae bacterium
TCGTCGCAATCGACCTCTGGTAAGCTAGGGAGCGCCAGAGCAGGGAGAGGAGAGCTTTTGTACTAAATTTTTCTGTCTTTTTTCTCCTCCTGTCTGGGATTTTCCTCACCTAAGGTCAGATTTTTGATTTTTGCAGGAGATCTATAGCCGTTTTCCCAGAAGTTAGTCCCGATTGAATCTATCAAGGGATTTACCATACCTTACCCGAAATAATAGTGAAATTTTGTGACAAAGTACAGCCAGATATAAGAATCTTTGCTAGATTTCTAGAAAGCTTCTGTGATAAGTCTCCTTAAAAAGAGATTGTTTGCAGTAAGCTAATCTGGCTAACACGCTTTTGAGCGTGATATAGGGAAAAGTTTTGGCGATCGCGCCTAAATAGAATGCTGGAAGTTGACCTATATTGTTACTCTGGAGGGTGTTATACAGAAAGTTGACCTATAATATGTAGTTAGACGGTGAGTTAGATACAGTTAAATTCAATCGAAAGAGAAAATTGAAATGATTCTTAAGATTCCGCAAAACTCCAATTTCAAACTAGAAATTGCTAAAGAGCTTCTTCTATTGATTGAAGAAGCTCATAAAGAATTTGATAGATCTCAAAGCGATCTTGACTGGAAGTGGGAAACAGATAGAAGTCCAATAGACGTTGGCGGCAAAACATATGAAATCAAGTTAAGGTTTGGTTTTGCCGAATATTTTTTTACGTTAGGAGAAATCTTAAATACGGACATTAATGGCCTAGGAGATATAGGCAGAAAAAGGGTTCCATTTGGATTTATCGCTTACGACAAAGATAGTAATTCAGTCTATGTTGTTTTTCGTGGAACAATGACCCCAGCAGAATGGATTACTAATGCCCAATTTAAACCTGGATGTGAACCTTTCCTTCGAGAAAATGATTTAGGTAAAGTTCATCGTGGATTTCATAAGATTTATACTCGTCAAGACATTGGGCCAAATCCCTTGAAAAAAGAGGACGACAAACCTTCAATCCGAGAATGCATAGAAAATGCAATTAAAGGTTGTCCTAAACATACTATTGGACTATGGCCTACGGAAGCCATTGAAAAATGTCCTACAGAAGCTACGGTATACACTACAGGTCATAGCTTAGGTGGAGCTTTAGCTACATTAGCAACACTTCATATTAAAGAAAAAATTAACCCCTTTAAACCTATTCTTTATGCTTTTGCTAATCCGAGGGCAGGAGGCGTAGACTTTTCTAAGAGATTTGAAGGATTAGAATGTTTTCGTATTGCTAATAGCGAGGATATTGTTCCTACCCTACCTTTAGCAAGTATTGATTTAGCATCTGGTTCAAATGATACGACTAGCAAGTCTTTAGAAAAGACAAATCTGCCTAAACTTTTTTCTTCTCTACTTCCTGAGCTTGATTATCATCATATTGGTGAACCTATTTACTTTACTCATCACAAAGGAGCAATTGCTGATAATCATATTATTCCAGCATATAAAGAGGCATTAGGTATTATTTAACTTTTTGTAAATCGATGGAATGCGGGCAGTGCGATGCCGAAGGCACTGCGTAGCAGTACGCTATCGCTGTAGGGTGCGTTCCCTAATGTGGCTCTTACTGCTCCACTGATCGATCGATTTTTGGGGAACGCACCATGCACATTGATTGCAGCTGTGGGTTTAAATGCGTTCCCTAATGCAAGTTAAAGTCAGATGTAGGCTGGGTTGACAAAAGGAAACCCAACAACTTCTAGTTTAATCCCCTCCGCCACCTCAACGATAGACACCTCCATTGCTCAGGGTAAAATGAAGGGGCATAGTTGAAAAGAGGTCAAATCTATGACAGTTCGACAACCCCGCTACAGCAAAGAAGAGTTTGCCCGACGTGGCGATGAGATTTATGAATCTCAGGTGCGCCCCCAAATTGAGGAAGGTAATCATGGCAGAATTGTGGCGATCGACATCGAAACTGGAGCGTTTGAGCTTGCCGACGATACGATGACTGCGACTCGGCGACTTTATGAACGATTGCCTGATGCTCAGCCTTGGGTTGTTCGGATCGGCTATCGCGCCGTTCATCGTTTCGGCGCACGGAGTTTAAAAGACGCTCTATGATGATGCAGGGTTACGTCAATCAGAATTACGAAGCAATGCTTTCCTTGGTTGTGAGGAACGGCGACAAACTTAAATCCATTACTGCTGTGATCGATACAGGGTTTACAGGGTTCTTGAGTCTCCCGATTGCTACTATTAGAGAACTTGAACTGTCTTGGAGTTACCGCGATCGGGCAACCTTGGGCGATGGTAGCGAAGTCTTATTTGATATCTATGATGGCATGGTGATTTGGGGTGGGCAGTATCGAGAAATCGAGATTAATGCAGCAGAGACAGAGCCATTGATTGGAATGAGCCTGTTGCGCGGTTATCGGTTGCAAGTCGATACAGTCCAAGGCGGATTGGTTACGATTTCGGAGTTACCGATCGCAGTTTAGAAGCTGATCGTCAGGCACGGTCTAACAGGAACGTTAGTGCAATGCCGAAGGCACTGCGTAGCAGATCGCTGATCTTGTGGGTTGGGTTGACGAAAAGAAATCCAACACCTTCGGAACTAAACTGCGAACGCTAATCTTGTATTGTTCTTAACCTTAAATAGCCTTTGGCCTACATGAGCATATTCACAGATTGACAGTCAGCGAGGCATTCAGCTATGTTTGAGATATTTAGAGCAAAACTTTTGAATGCCCA
>JBIPMW010000076.1:0-8755 GCA_044376455.1 Crocinitomicaceae bacterium
ACACCTTCCTGATTGATGATCAATAATTCATAGGGTTCAAAATTTGCAGCACTAAAACTGACCTTAATTTGATCACTTGTTGGGTTTGGAAAAATAGTCAAGTCAAAATCCTCAATGTAAAGTTCCTCGACACTAACAGGTGCATCTGTTATCGTTGGCTTAGGTAACTTGACGTCAGTATAAATACGATAAGCGCCTGGTGCTAAATCAATTGGTGCTAAAGCATTGACCACATTGATGCTGTCTCCGCTGAAATATTCATACCACCAACCGGCATGTTGGAAGTTAGGTATGGCTGCTTGGGTTGTTACAGCAAAATTTGCCAATGATACGCCGTTCATGGTGCTGTGATTCATGTTCACACGTTTTACGGCGCCAGTGAGGCTGTATTGGAAATTTAAAGAGCGGAATGTCTCATAGTTATTTCTGAGCGCAAGTGTTGCCGAATATACATCGTAAAGCTGCCTTCTTCTGGCTTGCGTATAATAGTTCCAGAGGATAGGCTTATTACAAACTCTACATGGCACATCTATTGAAATATCATAGCCAAGTTCTTGGAATTGCCAAAGCATGCGAGGGCCAGGTTGTGTTAAAAGGATAACAGCAAGTGCCTGTGCTCGACCCAAAGCAGTATATAAATCTTTGGCATTATGTGTCCCATTTGTTGAATTACCATAGGTTATGGCATTGAACATTGATCGTTCTTCGTCATGACTTTCAGCGTAAGAAACTAAATGTGGCACTGTCCAACCGCGGTTGGTATAAATACCAGAACTGATGTTGCTTGAAGAAGGATAACCCATAAGCGCTTCTTTATAGCCATAAGTAACGTTACCCCAAAGCATCATGCCATAATCAGCAAGTTGTTTTTCTTCGTTGTTGTCACACCAATGCTCTAAAATGACATAAGCATTTGGTTTGTAAGCCCAAATTTCATCAGCCATGCGCTTGAGTAAGTTGATTCTTTCATTACTGTAACCATTGGCATTATTCACAAAACCTTTCGTGTAGTCAAAACGGAAACCATCGACATTATAAGTTTCAATCCAATACTTATTCACTTGGTCAATGAACTGTTGTGTCGCTATTCTTGTATGATCAAAATCATAACCCCAACAATAAGGCGGGTGCGGACAAACTGTATTAAACCACGGGCTATTGGCGGCAGGTCTTGAATTGGCGGCATCCCAGTACATATTCACCATAGGACTTTGACCAAAAGCATGATTGAAAACGAGATCTACTATAACCGCTATACCTCTACCATGACAAGAGTCTACAAATTCTTTGAATTTTTCAGGTGTTCCGTAATATTTGTCGAGTGCCATATGAAAAGAAGGATTATAACCCCAACTTTCATTGTTTTCAAATTCCCCAGGAGGCATCAATTCTATGGCGTTTATTCCTAGCTTACTGAGGTAATCTAATGTATCGATTAAGGTTTGATAATTGCGTTTGGCAACGAAGTCACGCACATGCAACTCATAAATAACTAAATCTTTATTTGCAGGCGCGATAAAACTGTTATTCACCCAACTGTATGGACTTGCTCCGGGTTGCATGACGGTGATAAACCCGGTTGTTTGTCCTGTAGGATAAGGATGTGGATTGGGATAAGTTTGGGTATTGATGTTAGCATCATTATTTGGGTCAAGAATTAACGGACTCATAGGGTCAGCCAATCGAAGCGTTCCATCAATAAAATATTGATAACCGTATTTTTGCCCAGGAGTGAGGCCTGAAATTTCAATCCACCATGAAGCCATATTAGTGGCTAAATTCATATGATAGTTCGTAGTCGGGAGCCAATTATTGAAATCGCCGATTACGTAAATATGTTCTTTTTGAGGAGCATATAATTGCAAAACAACTGTGGAGTCGTTGATGTAATTGATGCCATTTTTTAAACCCGCGTATGGCGGATTTATGGGAACAACTAATGGGTTAACCGTAAAAAAGGTAGAGTCTATGGCCTGTGTTGTTCCGTTATCAGCAATAAACTCGAGTAGGTGCGTACCTGCTTGGGTTGCTGTTAAAGTATAATTCAATTGCGTAGCATTGCTCAAGGTTTGCAATACAACACCATCCTGTTTGAGTGTGAGCGTAGCTGCTTGATTAGATGCTGCTTCAATTGTTATTTGTTCGTTGACATCTAGCGTTGTGCCAGCGCTTGGGTTAATAAAGCTTGCGAGTAAACCTGCATTTACCGGATACATATTGTAATAGATATCGCTTCCGTCTGTATCTCTACCAACTATTGAACCATTTGCTGTTCTAAATACAAAAGCAAACTGTAAAACAGTTGTCCCTACCGGAAAACCATAAAATTGGTCAATATCGATAGTGATGGTGTGTTTGTTGTTGCCAATATTGGTCATGGCAACTTCAGGATCTACAGTACCCCAGTTCCCTTGTACAAATTGCCAGTTTGTAGGCGATGTACTTGTTGAGGTGATTAAACCAGCATGGCAATAAATTTGTGATTGACCCACCAATGCGGCATTTCCTTGTGTTGCATCATATGTGATGGTGACAACGTCATTGACATTCGGAAATACAGGATTGAATTCTAAAATTTGCGCTTTCAAGGTAAATGCACTCAGAATAATCGTGATCGATAAAATAAATTGATGCTTCATGGTAATCATATAAATGAAATAAGAAATTCAAAGACAAAAAAGCCCGGGTGTTACCACCCAGGCTTTAGAATCATAAAGATTTTGGCTTATTGCTTGATCAATTTACCTGTAGCAACTTTTTCACCAGCAACAACATTGTAGATGTATGAACCAGCTTGAAGCGCTGTTGTGTTCATTTCTACAGTTGTGATTGCTGAAGTAGCAACGGTTTTAGTAGCAACAACCTTACCAGCAAGGTCAACTAATGTTACAGTAGCTGTAGCTGCATTGTTTGCTTCAAAAGAGAAGTTAACAACATCAGATGCAGGGTTTGGTGAAACTGTAAGGTCAGCAATTGCATTTTCAGCAACTGAAACACCACAAGCATCACAAGCATCCCATACATAACATACAGTACCTGGCATCAAAACATAAGTACGGTTAACGTTACCAGCACCATCGTCCAATCCACAAGAGTCAGCACCTATTGTGTTAGCGGCATCTGTACCTTCGTTTGAACCCCAATCACCATTTACAAATTTGTAAAGTTGAGTTGCACCCAAAGAAGCAACTGGGTAAGTTACAGTGATTGACCAAATGTTTGCACCTTCGTCAGTCATTGCACAGCTTGGGTCTGAAGGAGACCAGCTTGCAGTGGTAGAACCGTGATCACCAAAGTTACCGCCGATGCGGATACCGTTATCAGCAAGTTGGTTATTTGCCAAATAGTTTGTTACGTCAACTTTGTAAGTAACGTCAAAGTTAGTTTGGAAGCTGTAAGCACCAGTTATACGATTGAAAATAACCAAGTACGTTCCAGCTGGTACAGGGATGTTAGCACTTCCAGGGGTAGTACTTCCAATTCCCGAAGGAAAATCAACTGATCCCCAAGCAAGAACCCAGTCATTGTCCTGACGAAACTTCGCTTCACCTGCAACAGCAGTAAAAATACCAGCATAGTTTTCACCATCGACTGTGATTAAATCAAGGTCGTCAGACCAACCTCCAAAAGCACTCCCAAGGATACCAATTGAAGGAAATTGCGCGTACGCAGCAGCACTAAGAACAAGCGCTGTTAATAGAGTAAAAATTCTCTTCATAGTTAAAAATTTAAAAGGTTAATAATACTTAGTGTCAACTTGACAAGTTCAAAAATAAAAAAATTATTTTATTTCAAGTTAAAATATCAAGAAATATAGCGTGGAAGTCTATCAGTAGGTAAGGAAATTTATGGATTCAATCCTCCAAATTCTTTTTTTTCAATCTAAAACTTCCAATTTCCCTGATATACGAGAGAATTAGAAAGGTCTTTATTTAAATTTGGTTTTTGATCAAATAGAGCAAAAACTGTAGAACCACTGCCTGACATTGCAGTGTAAAATGCACCTGCCCGCTCTAAATCATTTTTTAATGCTTGAATTGCTGGGAATTGTTCAAATACAGAAAGCTCAAAATCGTTTTTCAAACCTGAAATACCTTCATTTTGCAATATTTCTAAAAGTGAAGGGCTACTATTATTGGGCTGAACCTTGGCGTAGGCAGCGGCTGTGGAAACATGAATACCAGGATTACACAACACCAACCATTTTTGTTGACCCAAAGCTTCAATGGGTGTCAAGCGTTCACCCCTACCCGTTGCTAGTTGCAATCCGCCCTTGATGAAGAAGGCACAATCACTCCCTAATTGGGCTGCAAATGCTTCCAATTGCGAAAGCGAAAAGCCTAAATCGAACAGCTGATTGAGTCCGAGCAACGTATAACTCGCATCTGAAGAGCCGCCTCCCAGCCCTGCACCGACCGGAATCTGTTTGCGCAAATGCAAATTCACTTTAGGAAAAGTAGCATGTTGTCGCAATAAGGCAACGGCTTGTTGGCATAAATTCAGCTTGCCGTCTGGGGGAAAGGTAAGGCCGGTCTGTTCAAAAGAATCATGTTGCGCTTCTGTAAGCTCTAAAATATCGCAAAAAGGGATTTCGGCCATGATGGATTCTATTTCATGATAGCCATCTGGTCGCTTCGCAAGGATGCGAAGACCAAGATTTACTTTAGCAGGAGCAAACAAGATCATGCCGTAAAGATAAGCAATTGATGAAAATCCTTATTTTTGCCAATACAAAACTAGAACCATGAGTACAACCTACCTGGATTTCGAAGAACCGCTAAAAGAACTCGAAGAACAAATTGCCCAAACACGCAGCCTTGCAGATCAAACCGAAGTGGACATGCAAGACAAAATTGCCGAGCTTGAGTCGGTTCTCACCGCAAAGACCAAAGAAGTATTCAGCAACCTGACCCCTTGGCAGCGTGTTCAACTTTCACGTCATCCGGACAGACCTTACACCCTTGCTTACATCAATGCACTAACAGGCGGTCAATTTCAAGAATTACACGGCGACCGCAATGTCAAAGATGACAAAGCGATGGTTGGCGGTTTTGGTTTACTCGATGGCAGAACAATCATGTTCATTGGTCAGCAAAAAGGGATCAATACCAAAATGAGACAATACCGCAATTTTGGTATGCCAAATCCTGAAGGTTATCGCAAAGCATTGCGCCTCATGAAATTGGCCGAAAAATTCAATAAACCAATTATCACTTTTATAGATACACCCGGTGCGTTTCCTGGTTTAGAAGCTGAAGAACGTGGACAAGGCGAAGCAATTGCGCGCAATATCTACGAAATGATGCGCTTAAAAGTGCCTGTCATTTGCATTATTATCGGAGAAGGTGCCTCAGGTGGTGCACTCGGCATTGGTGTTGGAGACAAAGTTGTCATGTTAGAAAATACATGGTATTCCGTTATTTCTCCAGAAAGTTGCTCCTCTATTCTATGGCGTTCATGGAATTACAAAGAAATTGCAGCTTCAGCACTGAAACTGACATCAACAGATATGAAGCAAAATGGCTTGGTTGACGACGTCATCAAAGAGCCAAGCAACGGCGCTCATCGCGATCAAGAAGCTATGTTTGATATTTTACGTGGAAAAATCCACGGCTATTTGAAAGAACTAGATGCCAAGAAACCTGAGCAACGCATCGAGGAGCGCATCGAGAAGTTCTGTAAAATGGGATACTGGAAATAAATTTACATGAACTCCTTGTTGGCAACTCCGATTGCCTACCTGAAAGGTGTAGGCCCCCAAAAGGCGCAGATTCTTCAGGACGAGCTTGGTATTTTCACTTTTCAAGATTTACTTTTTCATTTTCCTTATCGTTATCAGGACAGAACCGTCTTTCATCAAATTTCACTGTTAAGGCCCGAAGACCACTATGTTCAACTAAAAGGTCGCATTACACATATCAGTGAATCCGGAAGTGGTCGTCATAAGAAACTTCATTGTCAGTTTACCGATGGTTCAGCATCAATTGAACTCGTCTGGTTCCAAGGTTTTCAATGGTTAAAAACAGGTTTGAATGTCCAAGATCAATATGTTGTATTTGGAAAACCAAAATTTTACCAAAATCAATGGACGATCGCACATCCCGAAATCAATAAGATAACTCCTGAAACGTTATTAAAAGGTTTTCAAGCATTTTATCCAAGTACTGAAAAATGTCAGTCGAAGGGCTTACACAGTCGTGGGATATCAAAATTAGTAGGTCAATTATTAGAACAACTCAAAGGGAAAGTGCCTGAAAACCTGCCCTCCTATATTTGTGAAGCACTGCACCTGATGCCCAAACCTCAGGCGCTGCATGAAATTCATGTGCCTAGTAATGAACCATTATTAAAAGCTGCACGCTATCGTTTAAAATGGGAAGAACTCTTCTATTTACAACTTGAATTATTGCTGCGTAAAGGAAGCAGGGCTAAAAAGCTCAACGGCTTTCAATTTACAGAAGTAGGGGCTGCCTTCAATGAATTTTATGAGCACCATCTCCCTTTTGAACTCACGGGTGCACAAAAAAGAGTTTTAAAAGAAATTCGAAAAGATTTAGGTAGTGGCCAACACATGAACCGCTTACTTCAGGGCGATGTTGGAAGTGGTAAAACACTCGTAGCCTTGCTTTCTTTATTATTAGCTATTGGGAACGGACTACAAGGTGCGTTGATGGCGCCAACTGAAATTTTGGCCAACCAACATTTCATAGGCATCTCTGAATTGCTTGAAAAAATGAATGTTCGGGTAGCACTTCTAACTGGCTCTACCAAAAAGAAAGAGCGTGTAGAAATTCATGATGCCTTATTAAACGGTGATATCGACTTACTGATCGGAACACATGCATTGCTCGAAGACACCGTACAATTTAAATCTTTAGGCTTAGTCGTCATCGATGAACAACATCGCTTTGGTGTTGCGCAACGCGCGAAAATGTGGAGAAAAAATAAAGTGCCGCCACACGTATTGATCATGACAGCCACACCAATTCCGCGCACATTAGCCATGACATTCTACGGAGATCTAGATGTCTCCGTGATTGATGAACTACCTCCAGGTAGAAAACCAATCCAAACGATTCATCGCAGAGAAAACCACCGAGAAAAACTCTACAGTTTTATCAAGGAACAACTCGATTTAGGTAGACAAGCTTATGTTGTTTACCCCTTGATCCAAGAATCTGAAAAACTAGATTTCAAAAACCTTGAGGACGGTTTTGCCCAAATCAGCGAGTTTTTTGAGGGCACGAATTATCAGATCTGTATGGTTCATGGTAAAATGAAAGCCCAAGATAAGGACGCAGCCATGCAGGCCTTTGTAGAAAGACATACACACCTAATGGTAGCCACAACAGTCATTGAAGTAGGGGTCAATGTGCCCAATGCTTCGGTAATGGTGATTGAAAGCGCTGAAAGATTCGGGCTTTCTCAATTGCACCAGCTCAGGGGTCGCGTAGGTCGTGGTGCCGAGAAATCATATTGTATTTTAATGACTGGTGACGGTATTTCCAAAGAAGCTCAAAAAAGAATGGACACGATGGTTGCCAGCAATGATGGCTTTATTTTGGCAGAAGTTGATCTACAATTGAGAGGCCCTGGCGATCTTATGGGTACACAGCAAAGTGGTGCACTTGCTTTGAAAATTGCTGACCTCGCACGTGATGGTCAGATCGTTCAGTTGGCCAGAGAAAAAGCAAGAGAAATTCTTGACGAAGATGAATCTTTAAGTCAGGATAAAAATAGGATGCTGAAGGAAACTATGCTTGCCGTTTTACAAGGCAAACCCAATTGGGGAAGGATTTCTTAAAATGGGATATTCTTAATATTTTTAGCTGTTATTTCAATTTTGATTACAAAAAAAGGGCGGCCAAATGGCCGCCCTTTTGCTTTTCTTTAAGTAGGATTATGCTTCCTCCATTAATTCTTCGTATGCTTCTTTCGAACCTACAATTAAGTTTTGGAAGGCACGAACACCCGTTCCAGCAGGAATTAAGTGACCAACAATTACGTTCTCTTTCAAACCTAATAAATGGTCTTCTTTTCCAGAAATTGCAGCTTCGTTGAGCACTTTGGTTGTCTCTTGGAAAGATGCAGCTGAAATGAATGACTGCGTTTGTAGTGATGCTCTGGTGATACCTTGCAACAAAGGAGTAGAAGTTGCAGGCATTGCCTCGCGAGCTTCAATCAATTGTTTGTCTTCGCGCTTTAGACGTGAATTTTCGTCACGCAAACGACGTACACTTACAAGTTGTCCTTTGTGTAATTCAGTAGAATCACCGGCATCTGTGATGAACATCATGCCGTAAAGCTCGTCATTGGCTTCCATGATATCTGCCTTGTGAACGCTTTGTCCTTCGAGGAAGCGCGTATCACCTGACTCGATGATTTCTGCCTTGAGCATCATTTGACGTACAATTACTTCGAAGTGTTTGTCGTTGATTTTTACCCCTTGAAGTCGGTAAACTTCTTGGATTTCATTCACGATGTACTCCTGAACTTTTGTAGGACCTTCGATATTCAAGATATCATTTGGTGTAATAGCTCCGTCAGATAACGGCTGGCCAGCACGAACGTAATCGTTTTGCTGTACAAGGATATGCTTGGAAAGCGGCACCAAATACTTGCGAACTTCACCAAGTTTTGAAGTGATGATGATTTCGCGGTTACCACGTTTCACTGAACCATAAGTTGCAGTACCGTCAATTTCAGATACAACAGCTGGGTTGGAAGGATTTCTCGCTTCGAATAATTCGGTTAC
>JBIPMW010000423.1:0-2694 GCA_044376455.1 Crocinitomicaceae bacterium
GTCAGGAGCTTGGGGGCCAGGGCTTTCACACCACGTCCGACACCGAGGTGATCCTGAGGGCCTTCACGCAGTGGGGGCCTGCTTGCGTGAACAGGCTGCGCGGGATGTTTGCGTTTGCCATCTGGGATCACCAGGCGCAGCAGTTGTTCCTGGCGCGTGATCGCTTCGGCATCAAGCCGCTGTACTGGGCGCGCACCCGCCATGGACTGGTGTTCGGCTCGGAGATGAAGGCTCTGAGGCCATTCCTCGACCAGGCGCGTGTGAACGCGCCGGCCCTGTCCGACTACTTCGCGTTCCAGTTCTGCCTGGGCAGCAAGACGTTGCTTGAGGGCGTCCAGCAGATGCCTGCCGCCCACCACGCGACGGTCCGTGCTGGCGAGGTGCCCCGACCGCAGCGCTACTGGGAGGTGCATTACGACATCGACAGGGACCACAGCGAACAGTGGTTCACGCAGCGCCTCAGCGAATTGATGGAGGACTCCGTCCGCATGCACATGCGTGCTGACGTCGAGGTCGGCAGTTATGTCAGCGGCGGTGTCGACTCTTCCCTGGTTGCCGCGCTGGCACGTGAGCACCGCCCGGACGGGCCATTCCAGGGATTCAACGGCAGATTCACCGATGGCCCCGACTTCGACGAGTCGCACTACGCGCGCGCGCTGGCTGATGAGCGCAACATGCGTTTGCATGTTGCCGACATCGCAGAGGGCGATTTCGTCGACAACATCGCCAAGGTGATCTGGCACCTTGATCAGCCGACTGCGGGCCCTGGCTCGTTCCCGCAATACATGGTGTCGAAGAAAGTCCGAGAGCACGTGAAAGTGGTGCTGGGCGGACAGGGTGGCGACGAAATCTTCGGGGGCTACGCACGATATCTGGTGGCCTACTTCGAGCAGTGCATCAAAGGAGCTATTGAGGGCACCCTGCACAACGGCAACTACATCGTCACCTACGAGTCCATCATTCCCAACCTGCAGACCCTGCGCCAGTACAAGCCCATGATCAAGGAGTTCTGGGCCGAGGGTCTGTTCGAGGAACGTGACCGGCGCTACTGGCGCCTGGTGAACCGGGCCAACACCTTCGGTGATGCGCTGGCTGATGGCACCATCGACCGGGATGCCACCTTCGCCGAGTTTCAGCAGATCTTCTGGGGTGAGAACGTGGGCAAGGAGTCGTATTTCGACGCCATGACCCACTTTGACTTCAAGACTCTGCTGCCTGCGCTGTTGCAGGTGGAGGACCGCATGGCCATGGCCCACGGCGTGGAGTCGCGGGTGCCCTTCCTGGACCATCCCCTGGTCGAGTTCGCCGCAACCATCCCGGCCGACATCAAGTTCAAGGACGGTGAACTCAAGCGTTTGCTGAAGCACGTGTTCACGCCCAAGTTGCCAGACGCCATCAACAACCGCAAGGACAAGATGGGCTTCCCTGTGCCCCTGACGCTGTGGCTGCGGCAGAAGGGGCCCGCTGCTGAATTCGTGCGTGACGTGTTCTCAAGCCGGGCGGCGCGCGAGCGTGGCTACCTTTCCCGCCCTGTCGATCTGGACAAGGTGCTGTCCGGTCAGAGCGTCTACAGCCGCAACCTGTGGGCTTTGCTGTCACTGGAACTGTGGCACCAGTCCTTCATTGACACTGCCGGCTGAGCCGGCGGTTACTGGTCGGCCGGCCTGTCCGTGCAGCCAAGACCCGATCGCTAAACTTGCGGGCTACCTCAGCGGCCTGATACCTAGGGTTTCGCTTAGCCCCGCCCCTTCTCCTTCCGGAATCACTCCCATGAACGTCCTCGTCACCGGTGGCCTTGGCCAAATCGGCTCGCATGTCTCTGAAATGCTGCTTGCCCGCGGCGACAAGGTGGTCGTCATCGACAACCTTGCCACCGGCCAGCGCCACCACTTGGCGGACCACCCCAACCTGACGGTGGTGATCGACACCATCGCCAACCGCGACACGGTCTTCAACCTGTGCGAGCAGCACGGCATCCAGGCCATCGTGCACACCGCAGCTTCCTACAAAGACCCCAACGACTGGTACAACGACACGCTCACCAACTGCGTGGGTGGCACCAACCTGATTCAGGCCGCGCAACGGTTCAAGGTGGGCCGTTTCATCTACTTTCAGACTGCCCTGTGCTACGGCGTCAAGCCGCTGCAGCAGCCCATCCGCCTGGACCATCCCAAGTTCCCGGCCAACAGCAGCTACGCGATCTCCAAGACGGTCACCGAGGACTACCTGGAGATCTCCGGTGTCGACTACGTGTCCTTCCGCCTGGCCAACGTGATTGGCCCGCGCAACGTGAGCGGCCCGCTGCCCATCTTTTTCCAGCGCCTGTCCGAGGGCAAGAAGTGCTTTGTCACCAAGGCGCGCCGCGACTTCGTCTTCAACCAGGATCTTGCGCGGGCCGTGCTGCAGGCCGTGGACGGCACCGGCAAGGGTGCATACCACTTCTCATCTGGCGCCGATGTGGCCATCAAGGAGCTGTACGACGCGGTGGTCAAGGCCATGGAGTTGCCGGCCTATCCCGAGCCCGAAGTGCGCGAACTGGGCCCCGATGACGCGGCCAGTATCCTGCTCGACCCCTCGCGCACCTTCCAGGACTTCGGCAAGCCGGCCTTCACGCCGCTGGAAGAGATCGCCCGGCAGTCGGTGGCCTATTTCCGCAAGCACGGTGCCTCGGGCGGCTACACCCACCTGAAGCAC
>JBIPMW010000281.1:0-2692 GCA_044376455.1 Crocinitomicaceae bacterium
GCTCATCTTCGCGGCGCAGGTCGCGCGGTATGCGCTGAGCTTTGAGGAGGGGCTGTGTGAGGTGTTTGAGCGCGGGGGCGTGGCGGGGCTGACGGGGCACAGCCAGGGGATCGTGGCGGCGCTGCTGGTGGCCGAGCAGGCAGATGGGCGCGTGGATGAGGCGCGGTTTGCGGAGCTCGTGGAGGTGCTGACGTGGGAGGGGCTGCATATGGCGCAGTCCTATCACGCGGCGCTGGCGGGGGTGGGGGCGCGCGGCGAGCAGCCGCCGATGGTGGCGGTGAGCGGGCCGGATCTTGCGACGCTTGAGGCGCTCGTGGCGCGGGTGAACCGCGATCAGGACCCGGGGCACCACCTGGTCGTGTCCTTACAAAATGGTCGCACGCGCAATGTTGTGAGCGGTCCATCGGCGCTGATGGATGGGCTCAAGGTGGCGCTGGAGGTGAGGGCGCAGCGGGACGAGGCGAGCAAGAAGGCGGGGAAGCTGGGCGGCAGGCCGCTGAGGTTCACGTGGGAGCCGCTGTCTGTGGGCGGGGCGTATCACGGGCCGATGATGGGGCAGGGCGCGGCGGCGATGCGGGAGACGATCGCGCGGCTGGGGTTCAAGCTCGACGGCGCGGCGCTCAAGCATCGGGTGTTCTCGTCGGATGGCGGCGGGCTGATGAACGAGGCGGCCGATCTGACGGCGCTGTTTGTGGATTGTCAGTTCTTGAGGCCGGTCAGGTGGAGCCAGACGCTCATCGCGGCGCATGCGATCTCCAAGTACTCGGAGATATTTGATTATGGTCCTGCGGATGGGGTGGCGCGGCTGTCGGCGGCGGCGACGCGGGGGCTGGGGGTGCGGGTGCATGCGCAGGCGGTGGCGTCCGGGCGTGTGAGCGCGTGGGTGACGCCAGCGGACGAGCTTGAGCAGGCGCTGAGTTACTCAAGGTTTGCGCCGGGGTTGAGGACGCTGCCGGACGGTTCGGTTGCGATTGACAACCTCTTTACCCGAGCGACGGGGCGCTCGCCCGCGATCTTGCCTGGGATGACGCCGACGACGGTGGATGTGCCGATCGTGGCTGCGGCGGCGAACGCGGGCTACATGGCGGAGCTTGCGGGCGGCGGGCAGGTGACCGAGGCGATCTTCAGGCGTCGGTGCGAGGAGCTTGCGGGGGCGCTTGAGCCGGGGCAAGAGGTTGTGTTCAATGGGCTCTACCTTGATCCGTACCTGTGGGATCTGCACATCCGCAAGGCTGGGCTCGTGCAGCAGCTGCGGAGGGAGGGGGCGCCGATCTGCGGCGTGACGGTGAGCGCGGGGGTGCCTGAGCTCAAGGAGGCGGTGGCGCTGCTCGATGAGCTTAATGGTGAGGGGCTTTGGTTAAACGCGTTCAAGCCAGGGAGCGTGGAGCAGATCCGGCAGGTGTGCGCGATCGCGCAGGCTGCGCCGCAGCATCGGGTGTTTGTGCATGTGGAGGGCGGGCGAGCGGGCGGGCACCACTCGTGGGAGGAGCTTGAGCAGCTGTTGTTGGAGACGTACCACCAGCTCCGGGCGTGTGAGAACGTGGTGTTGTGTGTGGGCGGCGGGATCGCGACGCCTGAGCGCGGGGTGGAGCTGCTGACGGGGCGCTGGGCGCTTGCGCATGGGCAGCCCGCGATGCCGGTCGACGCGATCTTGCTCGGGACGGTGACGATGGCGGCGCGGGAGGCGACGGCGACGCGGTCGGTGAAGGAGGCGCTGGTGAGCGCGGCGGGCGTGGGCGGGTGGGTGTTCGCGGGCGAGGTGAAGGGCGGCGTGACGTCTGGGAAGAGCCAGCTAAACGCTGATATTCATTACCTTGACAACGCGGCGTCGCGCGCGGGTCGGCTGCTCGATGAGGTGGCGGGGGATGCGGCGGCGGTGGAGGCGCGGCGCGGGGAGATCATCGAGGCGCTGTCGAGGACGTGTAAGCCCTACTTTGGGGACGTGGAGCGGATGACGTACCAGCGCGTGCTGGAGCGGATGATCGAGCTGATGGCCATTGGTCAGCGGACGGCTTACGAGGATGGTTGTTGGCTGGATGCGTCGCACCGGCGGCGGGTGTTTGACCTGGTGCGGCGGTTTGAGGCGCGGCTCGTTGCCAGGGAGGAGGGGCTGTTTGAGCCGCTTCTGAAGGAGCTCGGCGACCTGGATGAGCCGATGCGGGTGCTTGAGCGGTTCGTGGAGGCGTATCCTGAGGCCAGGGTGACGACGCTGCACCCGCTGGACGCGGAGTTTTTTATACAAGAAGTCTGCGCGCGGCCTGGCAAGCCGGTGAACTTCGTGCCGGTGATCGATGCGCAGGTGCGTCGCTGGTACAAGTCGGACAGCCTGTGGCAGGCCCAGCACGGCCGCTACACCGCCGACGAGGTTTTGGTAATACCCGGACCGGAGGCGGTGAGCGGGATCGGCGCGGCGGATGAGCCGGTGGCGGACATCCTGGCGCGCTATGACCGGGCGCTCGTGGTCGAGCTAAACGGGCGCGTGGAGGCCGCTGGCGGCCCCGTGGAGGCGCAGCGCTCGTTTGGCGCGAGCGAGTCAGCGGCGATTGATCAGCTCGCCTCTATGGGGCTCGTAGGGCCCTTGGTGACGGCGTTTGAGGCGGCGCGGGTGTTTGATGGTCGGGCGATGGTGGACAACCCGCTGCGGTCGCTGTGCCGTGCGAGCTCCGGGGTTTTGGAGATCGTACGGGTGGAG
>JBIPMW010000077.1:0-8726 GCA_044376455.1 Crocinitomicaceae bacterium
CACTGTGGGCTTGACCTGAAATATCGGCTGTTTGACCATCAAGATGAATAACAATACCATCTTGGGACATTGCCAAAAGACTTACGGATAAGAATAGGGAGAGAAATAAAGCCTTCATGTAAAATTCGTATTTGTTCAAAAATAAGGTTTTCATCGCAGTATACAAAATTTAAGCCATTTTTTCCATCGCTGCTTTTTTTATACTTTTGAAAGCGGCAAGGTATTTGTCTAGAACTCAAAAATTCAAACATGAAAAACATTCTATTTTCTCTTATTGCAGCCTTTTTAACCACACAAGCTACTGCTCAGGATGCGCACATTGAACCAACAACAGCAAAAAAAGTTCCGGCGGTAAAGCTCGTAGATATGAAAGGCAAGGCGGTAAACACTGCCGAATTAACGGCAAATGGCCCTGTTATTATTAGTTTTTGGGCAACTTGGTGTGCGCCATGCAAAAAAGAACTCAATACCGTACACGAGCTTTATGCCGATTGGGTGGAGGAAACTGGTGTAACACTTGTTGCTGTTGCCATTGATGATGAAAAAACCAAAAGCCAAGTACCCGTTTACGTGAACGGAAAAGCTTGGGATTATGTGGTCTTGATGGATCCAAATTGGGACTTCAAAAGAGCCATGGGCGTCAATAATGTGCCTCACACTTTTCTAGTAGATAAAGACGGTAACATTGTTTATTCTCATAACAATTACGCGCCGGGTGATGAAGAAAAATTGTACCAAGAATTGCTCAAATTGAGCGGAAAATAAGGACATGAAGTACTTTCTTGCACTCCTAGGGTTTACCTGTTTTTGCAGTTTTGCACAGGCCCAAGGCAATATCACTGGAAACATGGAAACAACCTTCCAGTATCTCAACGAAGACACCGTCATTAATGCAAAACAACCTATCCAAAAAGGATTGTTGAATTCCTATATGAATGTGTTCTACACACAAGGTAATTTCAAGGCAGGTATGCGTCTCGAATCATATCTACCGAGAATTCAAGGATATCCCAATCGCTTTGATGGTACAGGTATCGGTATGCGTTATGTGGGTTATCAGAATGATTTTGTTGACGTTACATTAGGTACTTTTTATGAGCAATTTGGAACGGGTCTTGCCTTGCGAACTTATGAAGATCGCAACTTGGGCTATGACAATCTTTTGGATGGTGTTCGAGTCATTGTTCGGCCAGGAAAAGGTTGGATTGTCAAAGGAGTATATGGCACACAGCGCTTATCGTTTCAGCAGGGTCAAATCGTACATGGTGCTGGTTTAGTCAGAGGTGTAGATGGTGAGTTTCACCTCAACGAGGGGATTCAATCTATGAAAAATTCCCCCTTAGATGTGGTGTTAGGCGCCTCGTTTGTTAGTAAATTTCAAGAAGATAACAACCCTGATTGGATATTGCCTCAAAATGTAGGGGCATACGGAGGTCGCATCAAATTGAGCTACAAAAATTTCTACGCAGACGCGGAGTACATTCAAAAAGAACAAGATCCATCTTCAGACAATCAATATATCTATAACAACGGGCATGCGGCAATTTTTAACTTGCGATATACCCAAAAAGGTCTTGGTATTTTGATATCTGGTAAATCAGTGGATAACATGAGTTTCCGCTCTGATCGGACCAAAGATTTACAAGATTTATTGATCAATTTCTTACCGTCCTTGAACAAGACACATACGTACAATTTGGTTGCGACACTTTATCCTTACGCCACACAACCAATGGGAGAGGTCGCTTATCAGGCCGATGTGTTATATACCTTTAAGAAAGGATCACAATTAGGTGGAAAGTACGGAACAACAATTGGTTTAAATTATTCAACAACCTACAGACCTCAACAAACGCTCAATGGCATTGACCTCAATGATTCATCGCGTGTGGTTTATCATACCCGACCGTTTGATTTGAGTGATAGTTTATATTGGCAAGACATCAACTTCAATGTGACTAAAAAGTTCAATAAAAAGTGGAGCGGTATCCTGAGTTACTACGACATCAAAATCAATAATGATGTTGTAAAAGTCAGTGATGCAAAAGGAATCATTCATGCAAGAATTGCCGTTTTGGAAGGCAGCTATAAGATCAATGCGCACCATTCTTTGCGTTGGGAACTTCAAGGTATGTGGGTTGCTAAGAACGATGAAGGGCTCAACGACAAAGGTAATTGGGCAACAGCATTGGTGGAATATTCCATTTCTCCCGGATGGTTTTTCTCGGTCATGAACCAATATAACTATGGAAACATTGATGAAACAAAACGCGTCAATTACCCAATCATTACATGTGGTTACATCAAAGATGCAACGCGCATAACCGTTTCTTATGGACGCCAGCGTGCCGGTTTATTTTGTGTCGGAGGAGTTTGCCGACCGGTTCCTGCCAACAATGGTTTAATGATCAACTTAACGCATAGTTTTTAATATGAAAATCAGCGCTTTACTTCTTGCTTTTGCGGTGTCTTTTGGAATGTTTCTCTTACCATCCTGTGACCGCATTTCGAACCCGTATCCGCCAACAGTCAATCTGGAATTAGACACAACGCTCTATCCCGGAAATTGGTCTGAATATGTGGCGAATGAATGGCCTACTTTTACGCAAAACACCAACACAGACCGCAATATCTTAATTGAAGATTTTACAGGTCACAAGTGTATATTTTGCCCTGCCGCAGCAGACCTAGCGCATCAATTACATGAGGCCAATCCAAACCGAGTGTTTGTGGCGTCAATTCATGCGGGGGTTGATGGCATTGGTGATTTTCAAACGGTAGATACAGCATACACACTTGATTTTACAAATCCGGATGGCCTCGCAATTGGAACATGGTTTGGCTTAAATGATGGTGGTTTTATTGGAAATCCTCGCGGTCCAGTTAGTCGGGTTTCAAATGGTGGCGTTATCTTTCAAAGCCCAGGTCAGTGGTCTTCTATGACGAGTACACTTTTGACCGAAAATAATTTGAAGGTCAATCTTCAATCAGCATTGAACTATTATCCATCTACAAAAGGCGCCTTTTTGCATGTCGAAATAGATAAGATTGATCCTACAATGACCAACGAATTAGGTATTGTTGCTTATGTTTTGGAAGACTCACTCGTTGGAGATCAAAAAATGTCAGACAACACGCACAACCACAATTATGTACACCGCGATATCCACCGCAAAAACCTCAATAATATGCCGTTTGGTCGACAGCTCACAGCTGCAGACTTGAACAACGGAAAATATTATGTGAACTACAGCTTTGTGGTGCCTAATCAACTTGACGGCAATTACAATGCAGCAAACATGCACGTCTTGATTTATGTTTATGACATGACTACTTTAGAAATTTATCAAGTAATCAAGCAGAAAATACAATAATGGCATTGCGTCAACAACTCATACAGAAATTAGAACAAAGACTGTCTCCGCAACAGATTCAGTTGATGAAGTTGTTGCAGGTCCCGACAATGGAATTAGACCAACGCATCAAGCAGGAGCTAGAAGAAAATCCTGCCTTAGAAGAGGGCCAAGAACTTGAGGAAGACGACTACGACAATCAAGAAGACGACTACGATGATCAAGATGAAAATGATGATTTTGATTTATCAGATTACTTAGACGACGACATCGCTGATTACAAAACACAAGCAAATAATCAGTCTCGTGACGAAGAGGAACGCGTAATTCCTTTGTCAGGAGAACAGAGTTTTCAGGAACGATTGATCGAACAATTACATTTGTTGTATCTCGATGAGAAACAATTTGTTATTGCCAATTTAATTGTTGGAAATTTAGATGAATCGGGTTATTTAAACCGGGCAATCGACGCCATTGTAGATGATTTGGCATTTTCTATGAGTATTGATGCCACTGAAAAAGAAGTGGAATCCGTGCTTGCTCTGGTACAGGAATTAGAACCTGCAGGTGTTGGAGCAAGAAACCTTCAAGAGTGTTTATTGCTTCAGTTACAGCGAAAGCAAGACGGGGATATTGTCAAATTTACTGCGCTTAAGATAGTTGAAAAGTACTTTGAAGAGTTTACCAAAAAACACTATGAAAGGATTGCAAAAAAATTAGAAATCGAGGACCATGACTTGAAAGAGGCCATCGACGAAATTTTGCGCTGTAATCCAAAGCCAGGCGGCTCAATGCGCGAAGCCGCCAAGAGTTACCAGCAGATCGTCCCTGACTTTACATTATTTGAACACGAAGGGCGTCTTGAGCTCAGCTTAAATAGCCGTAATGCACCAGATCTGAAAGTGAATAGAGATTATGAGAATATGTTGCGCAGTTATGCCGAGGGTGCGAAAAACTCCAAATCGGATAAAGAGGCTTTCCAATTTGTCAAACAAAAATTAGACGGCGCAAAATGGTTCATTGATGCTATTAAACAACGTCAACAAACACTTTTGCTTACCATGGGCGCTATTCTTGAATACCAAGAAGCTTATTTTTTAAGTGGCGATGAAACCAAACTCAGACCAATGATTTTGAAAGATATTGCCGATATGGTCGAGCTAGACATTTCAACAGTTTCTCGGGTAGCCAATTCGAAATATGTTCAAACAAATTATGGTATTTTCTCGTTAAAGTATTTCTTTTCAGAGTCCTTGTCTACCGACTCAGGTGAAGAGGTTTCAACAAGAGAAGTCAAGAAAATTTTATCGGATGCCATTGAGGCTGAGGACAAGCATAATCCACTTACCGATGAAAAATTGATGGATTTATTAAAAGAAAAAGGCTACAACATTGCCAGAAGGACAGTAGCGAAATACCGTGAACAATTACAAATTCCTGTAGCAAGAATGCGCAAAGAACTATGAGGATACTATCACATTTATTTTCTTGGGTTTTTCTACCCCTATTCATGCCTACTTATGGCATCTTGATCAGTTTATTTGCACCTGCAATTAGTGCGCATTACAGCATGAGTTCTTTGTATTTTGCCCCCCTTCCAACCAAATGGGCGCTTTTTACAATTTTCTTCATGTTCAGTGTCGTTGCCCCAGGCATATCGTTTATTTTACTTCATCGTTTTAAGGTCATCAGTACCATTGATATCGAGAAACAAGGAGAAAGAAGCTTGCCTCTGATTATTATGTTGATTTATTCCCTGGTATTGTTTTTTCTGTTGGCTTACAAAGCAGGTGATGCTTATCTTCCCAGATACTATTATGCACTGCCGTTGTCGGGTGTTGCCATTACTAGCCTTTTTTTATTAATCAATCGCTGGATCAAGATTTCATTACATGCCGCAGGAGCTGGCATATTAGTAGGTTTTTTGGCGGTTTACACCACTTCACAAACCGACTTCACCAAATGGTGGTTAATTGGTTCGATAATTGCTGCAGGCCTTACGATGTCAGCAAGATTATATTTAAAAAAACACCGTCAAATTGAGGTTTACTCCGGATTTGTTTTGGCGACTTTAATCACAGCGGGTTTACATCTTTATTTAATTCAATTAGGATGAAAAAATTACTTTTTGTTTTTGCCGTTCTAGGTCTTTTAGTTTCCTGTTCAGATTTAGAAAAAGAACAACAAATTAAACGCGTGCAGCAAGCACAAAAAAAACTTGACCAGCTTACTAAAAAATTAGAAGATAAGCGCATACAAGATATCTCGACTTTTAAGGTAAAGACTATGCAAACGGAGCTTAAAATCAAGCAAAATTTGTATTTGGATACAATCAATTTAGAATTGGCTAGGCAACTAGATGCTTTTAAAGTGATGCGCAGATCGATTAAACCTTTGATGAAGCAATACCAAAAAATCAAAACGGGTATAAGAGAAGAAAAAGCAGTTCTCAAATTATTGAGTCAGGACATTGAACAAGGCCGCGGCGAGCGTCAACGCTACAATGAGTTCATTCAATTTGAACGCAATAAGGTGGAACAATTAGCGGCACTGACCACCGACTTCGAAAGGGCAAAAATGCAATTCTTTAATGATTACAAGCGCTTGTATCCACCTGTAAATGCATTGGCTAATCAATTGGTAGAAAAAGCTTCGCGACGCCGATGAAATATTTACTTGTTATTTTCTGTATAACATTTGGACTTCAGTTGTTTGCACAAAACAACTCTGACTTACAATTGGCTCAATATTATTATAATAATTCAGAATTTGACAAGGCACTCATCTACTACCAAAAGCTCTACGAGACTGATCAAAGCAAGGCGATATTTACACCATACTTTGCCTGTTTGCGCGCGCAAAAAGATGATAAAACAGCTGAAAAAGTCCTTAAAAAGCAGATCAATTTAAATACACAAGATTACGAGGTACGTTTGCTTGCAGGCAGTTTTTACGAAGAGCTCAATGAAGCCTCAAAATCCAAAAAAATCTATGAAGAAATTTTAAATGAGTTAGGCCCAAACCCTGGGCAAATTATTGCAGTTTATCAGGCGTTTGCTTCAAAAGGCAAGTTAGATTACGCCAAAAGAACCTTAGAACAAGGAAAGAAATTAGCGCCATTTTATCCTTTCAACTTTCAGTTTGCCGACTTATATGCTTTAATGGGCGATAAGCGACAAATGCTATTGGCATATTTAGAGTATTTAGGTCAACAGCCCGGGATCATCGATGCCATTGAGCAGGCGGTTGGATCGCGTATGGATCTCACCAATGCGAATGGGTCTGATTTTCTTTTGGCTAAAGAAGTATTACTTCAGCAGGTGCAGCAAGCGAATGCCCCGATGGTATATAGTCAAATGCTCATTTGGTTATTCGTCCAAAATCGAGACTTTAATGGAGCGGTAACTCAGGTCATCGCGCTAGACAAACGTTCCAAAGGAGAGGGCCGAGAAGTACTAGAAATGGGACACATTTGTGTGGAGAATGCAATTTTTGACCAAGCAAAGCGCTGTTATCAGTATGTGCTTGACCTCGGTCCTGAAAAGTCTAACTTTTATGAAGCTCAACTGGCTTTGCTCAATTCTAGTTTTAAGCAAATCACGCAATTTAGGACATTTACAGCTGAAGAAATCACGCAAAGCGTTTTAGATTTCGAAGCGGCCTTGCAGCGTATAGGAAAAGGAAAAGTGAGCTTTCAACTCTCTTTGCAGCTGGCAGAAATTCGCGCATTTTATGCAGGACAGTCTAAAAAAGCGATAGAAGAATTACAAGCACTGAGTAAACTCCCTGGCTTAACTGACATGCAACGTGCCCAAGCAAAAATGTTATTAGCTGACATCTATGTTCTTGACGGAGATATTTGGGAGGCATCATTGCTGTATATGCAGATTGACAACGATTTTAAATTTGAAACTATTGGCAGTGAGGCCAAGTTTAAAAATGCCAAGATCTTTTATTACGATGGTGAATTTGAGTTTGCTCAGGCCCAACTGAATGTATTAAAGGAATCTACCTCAAAGCTCATTTCAAACGATGCGATTCAATTGGCAGTTTTTATTACAGATAACTATGGTTTAGATAGCAACTATCAAGTGATGCTTTGGTTTGCTACGGCTGATCGCATGATTGCCCAACATCATTATGATTCGGCATTCGTACTCTTTGACAGTATACAAACACAATTCCCGTATCATTCTTTGGCGGATGACATCTTGTATAGAAAAGCGCAGGCATTGGAGCAGCGTGGGGATTGGCAAAAGGCCTTGGGCTATTATGCTGACCTGCTCAAACTTCATGGTAAAGATATTTTAGCAGATGATGCCTTGTTCCGAACTGCTGAAATATTAGAATTACGTTTATTTGAGAAAGATGCAGCAGTCGAGGCATACAAGAAACTTTTGCTCGAGTACAAAAGTAGTTTGTACGGTGCAGAAGCAAGAAAGCGCATCCGCCTCATTAGAGGAGATGCGCTTTCTGATGGTGATGAACTCTAAATATTAGAGATTCGGCATTTCTCTTGTAAAGGCAGGAATTCCTGTTACATCCATACCTGTAATTAATAAGTGAATATCGTGTGTACCTTCATAGGTAACAACAGACTCTAGGTTTGCCATATGGCGCATCATTGAGTATTCACTGGTAATTCCCATTCCGCCATGTATTTGTCTGGCTTCGCGAGCGATATTTAATGCAATTTCAACGTTATTTCTTTTTGCCATCGAAATTTGAGCCGAAGTAGCGCGGCCTTCATTGCGCAATTGACCAAGTCTGAACGTGAGTAACTGCGCTTTAGTGATTTCAGTAATCATTTCAGCGAGTTTCTTTTGGATCAATTGGAAACTACCGATTGGCACGTTAAATTGAGTGCGTTCTTTGGAATAGCGCAACGCTTGATCATAGCAATCCATTGCTGCGCCAAGGGCACCCCATGCAATACCAAAGCGCGCAGAATCAAGGCAGCTCAATGGAGCACCAAGACCAGAACGACCCGGTAAAATATTTGATTTTGGAACTTTTACGTTGTCAAAAATGAGCTCACCTGTTGCAGAGGCACGCAGTGAGAGTTTCCCGTGCATTTCTGGCGTTGAAAAACCTTCCATGCCCCGCTCCACTACCAAACCATGTATGCGTCCGCTTTCGTCTTTGGCCCAAACAACAGCAATTTGTGCGAATGGTGCATTTGAAATCCACATTTTAGCTCCATTCAAAATGACGTGATCACCCGCGTCTTTGAAATTGGTAATCATGCCACCTGGGTTGGAACCAAAATCTGGTTCGGTAAGACCAAAGCAGCCCATCATTTCACCTGAGGCTAATTTTGGCAAGTATTTTTGTTTTTGTTCTTCTGAACCATATTTCCAGATAGGGTACATC
>JBIPMW010000438.1:0-2686 GCA_044376455.1 Crocinitomicaceae bacterium
ACTGTGATTGAACAAGAGATTCAAAACATTAATCTTAAAACTGAACAATTATCTAAAGAAATTTCTGAGAAGGAAGCAGCCGCTCTCAATAACCTAAAAATGAAGCTTGGAGAGAAGGATGATATTACTCTTCGGATCTCTTCCATTGAGGAGAGCCAGGAGCAAAGTGATGATGCTATACGCACTTTGACAGATAAATTAGAAGAATTGAAAAACAAAAGAGTAAGGATTGATGAAATTCTAAGATTACTTCAGCATTTTGAAAGCCAAGTCTCAAGTTTTGATCTGTTTTACAGAAGTAATGTTTTGAACCTTAACAATCAAATTAAATCTCTTAATTACTCTGATGGTCTTAAAGAGCTGCCCGTTGATCTGAAAGATTTATCAACAATTATAGAGTGGCTCTCTGGCAACAAGCGATACTTGGAGGGAACCAAAACTAGTATTGGAGAAGAGGTTTCCACAAAAAATCAGGAAATATCTGCTTTAGAAGGTGTTAGCAAAACTATTGCAGATTTGCGTCAAAAGTTAACTGCCCTAAATCTTGAGATCCACGTAACTAAGACAGAAATTTCAGAAATTGAGGATAAGAAGGAGCAGCTCAGCAAGTTAAATGGCAATCGAATCAAATCCTATGCCAATATGCTGGAGAAAATGTTAAACATTAAACTCTTTTTTCAAAAAATACTAGATGAATTTGAAAATGGAAAAGATGAGATACTAAGCAACCTCAAATTTTCCGCTTTTATAGATTTACGAGGTAAAGCTGAGTATATTCAGCAAGTAGCAGATAAGTTAGACAACCGTGCTCATTCTCAAGTTGATCTTGAAAATCTTTTGTCTAATGTATTTGAATCTATAGATACTCTATTTAGCAACACTGAAGAACAAATATCGGGAGATGGAGATTCTAAAGATCTTTTTATTGAAGCTGCAAGAGAGATAGAAAGCAAGACAAAGGAATTACGCCTAAAGCGTTCTGTGACTAGTTCGGACTATCTAAATGCTATCTTCAAGCGTTTTTTTGACTTGGGAGTAGAGATAAGATTTAATGACAAATCGATTGATAGTCTCTCAATGGGAGAGAGAGCTATTGTCCTTCTCAAGATTTTGCTGTCGCTGGATGACAAACCCCTGCTTATCGATCAGCCAGAGGAACACCTTGATAACCGATTTATCTTTAATGAACTTGTTCCTGCTTTTCGGAGTGCTAAGAGAAGGAGACAAATATTAATTGCCACTCACAATGCCAACCTTGTAGTTAATACTGATGCAGAGCAAATTATTGTTGCAGAATCAGATGCAGGATTGATCAAGTATAGCTGTGGAGCAATCGAAGACTCAAATATTCGTGATAAAATCACGCAGCTTCTTGAAGGTGGTGAACTGGCCTTTAAGAAAAGAGAAGAGAAGTATGGTTATAAGTTTTAGATAAAGCCGTCTAACTCCACCGTTATGCGGCTCAGTCTTTGGTCGGGGCGGATTGCAAGGTTATCTGTTGGTGCTTGGTACTTCATATTTTGGTTAGGTGAACAGTGAGTGTTGACGATATTGTTAAGCTATTCGATGCGATTACAAAATTGCTCAACGTTCTCATCTGGCCGGCAATAATTTTGTTCATCCTGATCCGCTTTGGTCGGGAGTTGCGGGATTTCTTCTCAAGCTTGGGGGAGCTATCGCTTAAAGGGGCTGGATTTGAGGCATCCTTAAAGAGAAAACAAGCCGAAGTTGTTGCTGCTCTGTCTGCTGCTGCCGCTTCTAAACCTGATGGAGATAAGACTCGTGAGAGCGTTGCAAAAGAAGCGATGATTGCCGCAGATGTTGTCGCTGATTTTGTTACACCTCGCGCCATAAGACGTGCAAGTAGATCAACAGTTCTTTGGGTGGACGATAACCCCAATAACAATAGCTATGAACGTCAAGCACTTGAAGCGCTAGGAGTTAGTTTTGTATTGGCAATATCGACAGATGAGGCGCTAAAGAAAATTTCTCGCCAACGTTTTGATGCAATTATTTCCGACATGGGGCGACCACCAGATCCCCGCGCAGGTTATACGCTTCTCGATAAGCTGCGCTCTAGTGGAGATCAAACTCCATTTATCATTTACGCCAGTTCAAGAGAGCCAGAGCACGTTGCGGAGTCACGCCGTCATGGTGCTATTGGATGTACTAACAATGCAAACGAGTTGTTTGAGATGGTATTATCGGCTTTAGGTCGTACCGCATAACAATCCCAATGCACGCCGACCGATGGGAGGTTATCGATGGGAGTGCGATGCCGAAGGCACTGCGTAGCAGCACGCTATCGCTGTAGGGTGCATTCCCTAATGTGTCTCCCACTGCTCGATCGATTTTGGGGAACGCACCATGCCCATTGATTGAAGCTGTGGGTTAAAGTGCGGTGTGGGCTAATCTGGCTAACACGCTTTTGGACGTGATATAAGGATAGTATGGGTGACGGTTTATCTGATGACAGAGAATGGATATGTGGGGGATGTCTTTCAGGCATTGCTTACCCCCGCTAAAGGTTAAAATGATCATGAAGCAATAGAATTACTCTAATGAAACTAGATCGTATTACGAGCAATCCAAACCGTATGAATGGGCAACCCTGCATCCGTAATCTTCGCCTTACGGTTCGTCGAGTGATTGAGCTACTGGCAACTTATCCCGATCGAGCAGAATT
>JBIPMW010000231.1:0-2673 GCA_044376455.1 Crocinitomicaceae bacterium
GGAGTCTCCAAATTTCTTGTGACCCTTTTCGACTTCTTTTTCTATTTTTTGACGGATTTTTTCGATGTGATCTTCAAGCAGTACATCGGCGCGATAACGTTTTTTAGAATCTTTGTTATCAATGAGTGGGTCATTAAACGCGTCAACATGGCCAGAAGCTTTCCAAGTTGTGGGATGCATAAAGATGGCTGAATCAAGACCCACGATGTTTTCGTGTAACTGAACCATCGCTTTCCACCAATATGTTTTGATGTTGTTCTTGAGCTCGGCACCGAGTTGACCGTAGTCATAGGTGGCGGCTAAGCCATCGTAAATTTCTGAGGACGGAAAGATGAATCCGTATTCTTTTGAGTGCGAAATGAGGTCTTTAAGGCGGTCTTTTTGTGCTTCCATAGCCGCAAAGATACGAAAAGCACTATTTTTACTCTATGATTTTTTACCTAGACGAACAGCATTTTATTGACACGGCATTTCCTTTAGATTTGTCCTTGCCTTTGACTGGCGATGACGCCAACCCAAAGGCGTGGTATGTTTCAGCGCCTCGAATGGAGCCGGTTCGGGCAAATGGCTTTATTGGGAGTGTGCTTGAAGGTGGCGCGGTAAACTTTAAAGACATTTATTTTAACCCTCACGGACATGGAACTCATACAGAGTCATATGGTCATATTAGTCGTGAGACATACCCTGTAAATGAGGTTTTTAAGCATTATTTTTATAAAACAAGTTTACTAAGTGTCACCCCTAGGATATTAGAAAACGGCGACCGGGTTGTATTTGCGGATCAACTAGAAGCACTTTTGGAAAATGCTTACACGGAAGCTGTCATCATTCGGACACTTCCCAACATACCAGAAAAGAAACATGCCAATTACTCAGGTACTAACCCTTGTTATTTTGATGTTGGGGTGGTGGATTTACTAGATCAGCTAGAAACCAAACATTTTTTAGTGGATACGCCGTCAGTAGATAGAGAGGAAGATGCAGGTGTACTTGCATTTCATCATGCATTTTGGAAGTACCCTGAACAACCAAGAAAAGACCGCACAATTACTGAATTGGTGTTTGTTGATAGTGCAATCACTGACGGAGAGTACATTATGGAATTGCAAATGGCTAATTTTAACAATGATGCCAGCCCTAGCAGGCCACTGCTGTATCAGGTACATGAAAAAAAGGGCTAACAAGTAGCCCTTTTCCTAGTAGTAGACAAAAATTGTCTGAGTGGTGCAGTAGAAGTAATAAGGACAGGAACCTCTTGTGTATATTCCTCTCGGACGTCGACAAAAACTATTAAACTCTTATCAAACTAGAAAATGAAACTGCCTCTCCAAGCAGTACGTCAACTGCTACACACAAGAAGTAACCTGTTTCTCTCCTTATTTCATAATAAACTTAATAGGAAAATTTAATAGACTTAGTGTCAAATGAACAACATCTTGGATTGATTGAATATTAACCCAATTTTTGTGAATATTTGAAAATTAGAATGCCGCTATTCAAAAAAAAGTCGACCATTGATCCATTCAGGATCGAGCGTTGCATGGTTGCGGCGATAGAAATTGAGGGCTGTATGATTCCAGTCAAGTACTTGCCAATCCATGCGTTTGACACCACGTATTTTTGCAATGTTCACCACTTCATCAAATAATGCTTGGCCGTATCCTTGCTTTCTTTCGGTGTCGATGACATAAAAATCTTCTAGATACAAGCAACGGCCTTTCCAGGTCGAGTAGGAAGTGTAGAATAGGGCAAAACCGACAACAATATCTTGTTCATTGGTTGCCACTAAGGCTTCACAAACTTTATCTGTAAAAAGGTCAATTTGAAGCTGCTCAGGCGTATTAATAACTTGTTCTGGAGCGCGTTCGTAATTCGCTAAATCTTGAATCAGTGAAAATATAGCAGGTACGTCATTCGGAGTAGCAGTTCTAACCATGCCGTCTTATTTTAAACCATTGAGGTCAAAACGTAAAGTAATCCCTGTTTTGAGGTTTCCGGTAGGGTAGCTCAATGAAACTTTTGGCGTATTGATAAATTGTTCGTAGTAGAAAATAGCGCTCAGGTATTCGTTGAGTTTGTAGTTGGCATCGAGTTTGAAGCTCACTGTTTTTTGCCCTGCAGTAGCCATGTTGGTGTTTTCTACAACTTTACGAATCACTGTTGCGTTGTCTCTGAATGAGAAGTTGACATTGATCAAAAGGTCACTTGCGTCAATGCTGCGCACTAATTTTAGTTTTGGAACATTGACAACCGTTCCTACAACGATTTCCTGACCCAATGTTTCTGTCAATTGGTTGTTGTTTAAAGAGAGCGTCGCTTGGCGGTCTTTTTTGTATTCAAAATTGGTGGTAATGTTTTTACCAAGGATATTCCAGGTAGCCAACATCCCGATCAAAGGAGAGAAGCGCTCCGAGATGGTAATATTTTGAACCTGCATAGGTGCAATAAAGTTGTTATTGAGGTCACGGGCATTTGGCATACCGGCTGCGTCAAGTGTGGCATTCAGGTTGGTTTGCATGCCATTTACGGAAACCGATGAAGAATAACCGTGGTTGAGCTTAAACGATTTGACTACATCTTTTGTGAATTCAAATTTGGTAAGACCCGAATAGTTGATTGTCCAGTTCGGTAACGGCATGTTGCTGCGTGGATTGATCGTTTTTGAATTGATCG
>JBIPMW010000414.1:0-2671 GCA_044376455.1 Crocinitomicaceae bacterium
TCAACAGCAGCGAAATTCTCTGTTGATAAGCAGATAATAATCTCGATAAAGGGTATTTTTCCCCTAAGTAGCGAGTTCTAAGATAATCATTATCTAATAAGGGAGCGGTCTCAACCTCTATTCCCTCTTTTTTCAAATAAGGCAAATATTGGTAAGTACGATAGCGGCTGCTAGCTCCTAAAGTATCGTAGCGACTGAATAACAAAGTTTTCATCACTGTTGAGGATTTAATTAGATTATTTTCTTGTATAAACTGGAGAGTTGACGATATTCTCTAGGTATGGCGAAGATTATTAGCTCCCTTATATCTCTCAATAATCATTTGATCAGAAACTACTTTCTCAGGAGATTTTTCTCCTAAGAAATATGTACAAGAAGCTCCATCGAGAGCTTGAGGATTATTTTTGAATAGATAGTCAAAATATTTAAGCCAAGAAAACATTAATCTCACCAGCGCTTTAGTTAATAATCTTGAGGTATTATTGCCAGTAAAACATAAAGCGAAATGTTCGATAGACCAGACTAAAACTGTTCCAGGTCCTGCCACTAAACCACTGGAAATTTCTGAAAAATAGTTAAACAAGCGCCGATGACCGGAGAGGGTATATCTGGTAAAATCATAGGCCCCTTCATGAACCTGCTGCATAAAGGGAATTTCTGAATAAATTACCCCACCATCTTTGAGAACTCTGTGCATTTCACTAACGACTTTTTCGGGGTAGAGAACGTGCTCTAAAACTGCTGTGGTAATAATACCATGAAAAACTTGGTCTTGAAAAGGAAGATCGTGAGCATCACAGAATAAATCGACATCTGCATTAACATCAACATCGGAATAGATCAATTTGATATTGCTATATTCTGACATTAACCTATCCAAATCTCTTTTCTGATTTCCTCCACCCACAACCAAGACATAGGCTGGGGTAAACTTTTTTAAAGTCTGAGCGAAATTTTGAATCCTCTCAGCATGGTTGAATGCAATCGAGGGACTAGGGACAATTTTTGAGAATATATTTTTTTTCTCTTTTGAACTGTAATTAGTAACCGCATTAGTATAAAAAGAGGGAGAAAAAATTTCATTATCTTCTCGAATGAATACTGGTTTATTATTAATAATAGCAAATTCAGAACTACAGTTTTTGCAAATAATCTGATGATCGTCAAAAATTAATTGACTACTTTGGCACTTAGGGCATTGACTCAACGTCTCGATAAATTGATTCATTTTTTACTCCGATTGATTAGTTAAAAGTCTGTTTTTTCTCAAGAAACAAAGTTACACTGGCAACATACTTAAGAAAAAATATAGATAAAAACTCCAAGATAAATGAGCTATTATGGTTGGTATAAATTGATTTTGGTGTTCGTTTCATTTTTTTGTCTAGGTATAGTTGATAAAGTTCCCTCGTATATCTAAAAGATGTTCTTAAGTTAGATATTTTGCCCATCTTTAAAATCTCTTGGTAGCTAATATAGTTAGTAAAATAATGTAAATAATCCGTATGTTTTTCAGTCCAATCGTCCAAAGATATACCCGATTCTTTAGTCTGACTATGAAAAGTCCCTAAACCTAAAGTGCTTAAAAACTTAATGTTATCAAACAAAAAATCAAAATTTTTCACCTTATGAACCAAAGGTAAATGAATATGCCATTCCCAGAGAACGTCAGATAAGGGAAATAGATGTGCAGAGTATCCATTCATTGTTAATGTTCTAGATATCTCAAGAAAAAAAAGTATGTGATTCTTGACGTGTTCCACCACTTGGTTAGAAATAATTACATCAAAAAAATTATCTGGATATTGCCACTTTTCATCATCATACATTAAAGTTAGTCTTTCATGCCAATCTATCTCAGAAAAATTCTTTGATAGATTTTCAATTGTTTCATCCATAAACCCCTTTTTTTGAACACCATGATTAACCACGTCTAAACCATAGACTTTCCAATTAATATTTGGCTGTACACAGGGAAGATTTTTTGTCAAGTATGCAATCAATTGTCCGTTACCACACCCAACATCTAGAATTTTGACTTCTTGATGAGTTGAATGTCTGTAAGATTCAGTATTGATTATACTTAATAAATGTTGATAATTGCTACTATTTGCTGTACTCTGCATAGAAAGTGTCTAACTCCTTTAAATTGTTTATTGCTCAAATATGTTCATGCAAATATCGCTCGAATAAAAAGGATTATTCGCAGTCTTTTAAAACTTTTTTCAAGGTTTTGTAATCGGTATGTAAATGGATATTGTTTCTAACAACTAAACCTCGTACAGCCCCCCAAATCCAAGATAAAATCAGCCCACACAAACCAAAATTATCATAAATAACTCTAGCGTACTCCTGCTTACAATTCGCTAATTTTGAGTTATCTTGATAGGAACTGCTGGCACCACCAAGTCTAAAAAAAGCAATTGTAGATTTGTCTTTGATTGACGATGCACTCATCTTATAAATCTTTTGATTAAGATCGAAGTCAGCATATATTTTATATTTCGTGTTGAACGGAAGTTGAGCAAGTAAGTTTTTCTTAATGAATAGTCCTTGCGGACATAAAGTATTTTTTAACACAATCAATGGATTATATCTACTGATCCGTAGCTGACCGTTATCCATAATTACATTGCCATAAATTATGTCCGTATTGTTTAAACTTGCTTTC
>JBIPMW010000232.1:0-2668 GCA_044376455.1 Crocinitomicaceae bacterium
AACGATACCACCGGCATAGCCAGCTCCTTCAGCAATTGGCAAGAGGTTTGAAAGTTGAATGTGTTGAAAGGTGAGGGGGTCACGCGGGATCAGCACAGGAGAAGAGGTGCGGGACTCAGGTGCGTGTACAACGGCATCGTTGGTTAAGAAGCCTGGCATTTTTTGGTTGAAATCAATGAAAGCTTGTCGGAGTCTGTCATAGACAAATGCAGGGAAAATATCTTTGAGATTGACACTTACAATTCCCGCTTGATACGAAGATCTTGGGAAACTGCTACTGATTTTTCCATCGACAAAATCTTTTAGGCATTGAGCTGGAACTTTTTGCGTTTTACCTGCAGCTTCCCAGCAACGTCTTTCAATTTCCTTTTGAAAGTCAAGACAAACAAAAGGGTCAGTTGCGTTTTCAAAATCGCTGGGTTCAATTCCTACAACAATTCCTGAATTCGAATAAATGTTATTTCTTTTGGACGGCGACCACCCGTTGGTAACCACCTCTTGGGTTTCTGTAGCGCAAGGTGCAATAATCCCGCCTGGGCACATGCAAAACGAGTAAACTCCTCGATTGTCAACTTGGGTAACTAGACTGTAAGATGCAGGAGGAAGGTAGGCATCGTTGAGCCTGCCATGATATTGAATACCGTCAATGTAAGCTTGCGTGTGTTCAACGCGAACTCCGAGAGCAAAAGCTTTTGGCTTCAGTGCCACTTGTTTTTGATGCAACAAATCAAATATATCACGGGCAGAATGCCCGGTGGCCAATATCAGTTTTTCAACTTTGATTTTTGTTGCCTTGTTGATTTCAATTTGCTGTATGCGGTTGTTGTTAATAGTAATATCTGTGAGTTTACTTTCAAAGTGAATTTCGCCTCCAGCAATAAGGATTTGTTCTCGGATGGCTTCGATGAGCTGCGGTAGTTTATTGGTGCCTATGTGTGGATGTGCATCAATAAGGATGTCCTCTTTGGCACCAAACTGAACCAATAATTCGAGTACTTTTTGAACATCGCCGCGTTTCTTTGAGCGCGTATAGAGCTTTCCATCTGAGTAGGTCCCAGCCCCGCCTTCGCCAAAACAATAATTGGAATCAGGGTTGAGCACGTGTTCTTTGGTCAGTTTGGCGAGGTCGCGTCGGCGCGCCCTGACATCTTTACCGCGCTCATAGACAATGGGTTTGATGCCACACAAAATAGCTTGTAGCGCGGCGAAGAGTCCGGCGGGGCCGGCCCCGACAATGTGCACTACCTGGGCTTTTTGGGCAACCCTCTTGAATTCATACGGTTGAAATCTTGGAGCCAAATCGGTTTCAATGGCAACCTCAAGGGTTGCATTGATTTTTATTTGGCGTTGTCGGGCATCGATGCTGCGTTTTTTCCAACGAAAATTGAGTACTTGCTTGGGTTTGAGCCTGAGTTCTTTGCGCACCTTTTGCTCGAGGTACTGTGCATCTTGGGCTTCTTCTGGGGTGCAAGTAAATTGCAATTGGGTTGTCATCCTTCAAAGATCATTGAAAAATACCAAGCGCGGTTATAGAGCTGATCAATTGGATTTGATACCGGCGTGAAATCTTGGATAAAACTACTTTTAAAGCCATGGCTATATTTGAGTTCTAGGCCGAATTTGAAATAGGGTGCAAAAAACTCGATGCCAGCGCCTATTTGACCTTGCCAATCGTTTTTCTTGATTTTTACAAAGGGGTCGTAGAAATTTTGCGAGGCATCTTGTTGTGATTGTAGGTCAATCGAATATTGCATGCCAAATAAAGAATAGGCAGTGAAATTATTATAGCGCTTGGTCCGGAATTGCAACATCATTGGAAACTCTAAGTTGGTCGAATTGACGCGTTGTTCGCCGTAACCGTTGGCAAACCAATTGGTATCAAGGCTTTTGTATTGGAGTACGCGTTCTTGAAAAGACAAGGTAGGGATGAGGCGAAAACGGATGGTGGGCGTCCCGAGTTTAATGGTGGTCAGGATGCCGAGTTGGCCACCGGGTTGGGCTTGGTTGGTCAAGGAAAGCAATTGGTACTGGCTGTAGGCATTCGTTTTGGGCATCACAGTGAAGTCAGAGGTATTGACGCCTAACATAAAGCCAAAATGAATGTAGCGTTTATCGAAGTTTTTATAGCGCTGTTGCTTTTGGGATTGTCCGAACAAACCAAATGAAAAGAAAAGAAAAAACAGGGCTATTAAACGCATGCGCAACTAACGTAAAATGTTTGATTTTATTGTGCTTCTGGTTTTTGTCCAACATAAATACTGGCAATGCCACCGCTGAGTCTAATGGTTTTTTTAGACTCAAAACCAACCTTATTCATGACGGCAACGAATGCTGCACCTTCAGGAAAAACAGCGACGCTTTCAGGCAAATAAGTGTAGGCTCTTTCATCTTTTGAAATGTACTTGCCAAAAAGCGGAATCATGACGTTTGAATAAAACGCAAAGAGTTGTTTGATGGGGAAGGCTTTTGGCTTCGAAAATTCGAGCACAACAGCAGTACCTCCTGGTTTGAGTACCCGAAGCATTTCAGCAAGGCCTTTTTCAAGGTTTTCGAAATTCCTGACGCCAAAACCCACAGTAATGGCATCAAAAGTTGCCGTTTCAAAGGGCATGTTTTCAGAATCACCGAGTTGCATCTCTATGATGTGATCATAGGCTCTTTTTTTAAT
>JBIPMW010000252.1:0-2667 GCA_044376455.1 Crocinitomicaceae bacterium
TGAAGTATTTTGTCCGAAAAAAATGGATGGCCGTATCCTCTTGTAAAAATCGAATATATGTTTGTGAATTATGCCCATTAGAGATTGAGAATCACCTAGGAGGCATTTAAGGGGGAAAGAAAAGGACTGAGGGGATGTATCCCCTCAGACTCCCCTCTATCAGGTTTTGTCCCTATTCCGGGCGCGTTGCCCATTAAGCTGTTAACAGGTTGTAACCAATGGCTATAAGGTGTTAACAGGTTATTAGATAAGAAAAAATCTCATTACATTGAGAACTAATGAGAAGACTGCCATCTCTTGATTTAAATTTTATCTAAAATTATTATATACTAAAATAGCGAGCGCCGGGAGTCTGTCTTAGCATGAATGACAAAACGTAAATGCTGTCATTTTTGGGCTGATCTATGTTCCCGGCTAACGCGCCCATCATAGTCCCGGGGTGACAACCTGTAAGTCATTGCCCGGACTTAATTTAAGATTAGCAAAGATTTCTGGTTTTGTCAATCCCTCAAAAAATCTTTTTCTAAGGGGTTGACAATATCTTGTTAACGGGTTACTGTAGAAGATATAAACCTGTTAACGAGTTACTGCCATGACACTTAAATCGACGAGAGGAGGGCGCGGCCATGTTGCGCCTTACGAAACCACACACGCCCGGATACCAGTCGCAATAAAGCCTTATATTGAATTTGTATCCAATAGTTACAAACAATCTGTAGAGGATGGTACTGATGGTAATTTTGTATTAACTCTAGATGCTACTGTGGAAAATATTACCATGAATAAAGGTGTTAACGAGAATAACATTAGACAATTAGCCTTAGAAGTGGTAAAATTAAAGAAGCAAAAAAAATCTACTAAAGTTGCACTTGATAACCTGTTAACAGCTATATTAGGAGAAGACTATGAGCCGTAGAAAGATTGGGGCAGCACTAAAAAGAATTTGTAATTATGAAAATATTAATCTATCAAGAGATGAAGTCAAGTTTCATATTGATAGATTAGTAAGTGAAAATATCCCTAGTGGATTATCTGATGATATTCTGGATGAGATTGTATTAGATTATCTAAAAGATGAAAAGGTATTAGTCTTATAGTATTGCTTATTAGGAGAAGATCATGAGCATAATTTACCCTAAAAGATACGAACCACAACCCCCTATCGAGATTGTACTTGATATAAGTACAATTCATGAATTAATTTATCGTCTAAAAACCTTTCATCCTGACGCTTGTGATGATGATTATATTGGAACATTTATAAAAAGGTTAGAAGATGAAGTCGAGGAATATTACAAACAACCAACCTGTTAACACCTTATAGCCATTGGTTACAACCTGTTAACACCTTATGGGCAACGCGCCCGGATTAGGGATAAAACCTGTATGAGGGGAGTCTGAGGGGATACATCCCCTCAGTCCTTAGCTCTAAGCCTCTAGAGAATCATCAGGTTGTGAATCGTCTTCATCCCAGATAGTGCAAAGTAGATTATAGTTTTTTGCTCGTGACTTGAAGGCAAGGTGAGGGTTCAACTGATAAACATTCTGACGGCCGTTCTTATCCACTATCTTCAGGTATCCACCCTCAATCAGTTTTTTGATGGATTTACTGACTTCTGGTTGTGCGATACTCAATCCTTCTGATAATTCTTTTTGGGTAATATTTAGAAGATTTTCGTATTCCATGACAGAAATCAGAAAAAGAAGTACATTTTTATCAGTAAGATTTAACTGTTTATCGACAGCTAAACGGCCAAGACCCTCAGTGAATGCTCTAACATGAGGTTTATCTGTTAACATCTTTATAGGTGTCACGACAGTCTTTGCCATACACCCCTCCGGGACATTTATTTGGTAATTGAACGTTTTATCAGTCATAATCATTTTAACCTAATATGTGTGTAAACCTATAATATCATAGGTCTTGACCTATATTACAGGTTTTGAAACCCTTATCCAGTAAGGGTTTTTTTTTGTTTCTTCTTGTATCTTGAGAGAACATCAGGTAAAACTTATGTACTAGCCCTATCTATGCTCTCTCTGATGCCCTCTCATGTTAGGCCAGATACTCAATCGCTGTAATCAAGATATAGCAAAGGTTTAGCAATGTAGTATAAGAATTACATATATACTACAAAGTTAAATTCAAATCTAATTTATATAAGTACAGTAGTACACTTCTAATTATTAAAATGGCATCGGCCTCAATTTAGGCTGCGGGATCCAAGAGTGAGGATATATACTGTTACTACCCTGAACCGCAGGATCCAACAGTAAGAACATATGATGTCACTGGCCACACCAGGAGGGGCATTATGGGCGGAAGACAAAGGCATGGGATGCACGGATATGGCCGCAGCCGATCTGGCCAGCCATGGGCAACTAGGAAAGACTCAATCTTTGCAAGCCGGCCTCATCAACGAGATGTCAATAATCCACACGGCGTGACCGTGTGGATGCTGGCCACCGTTTATTGCAAGGAAAAATTTATTACCTATGACCAATTGAAGTATTTTGTCCGAAAAAAATGGATGGCCGTATCCTCTTGTAAAAATCGAATATATGTTTGTGAATTATGCCCATTAGAGATTGAGAATCACCTAGGAGGCATTTAAGGGGGAAAGAAAAGGAGGGAGGGGGTGTTTGACCCCAGACAAACCACAAAAA
>JBIPMW010000233.1:0-2664 GCA_044376455.1 Crocinitomicaceae bacterium
GATAGGTCTTTTCGGTTAGGGAATTCGCAGGGAAAAGCACCCCATTTTCATCTTTCAAATAGTTGGGTGTTGTTTTCAATTCGACACGAGATGCGGCAATTTTCTGGATATTTTGTTGTTGCGCTGCGCTATTGGTCTCGGCCTGTTCCTGCTGTTGATTTTTAACGTAAGTAACTTCTTGGTTTCTTTGATTGAGGTTCTTTGACTTGTTTTCTGCATCTTGTCCTTGTTGCTTGAATTGAAGCTCTTTGATATTCTGAACTTGATTGATGCGCTCAAGACCCGCTTGTTCGACGACCTGCTGTTCTTTGATCTCTACTTGCGTTTGGTAATCTTTGGCGTCTTTCCAAGCTTGCAAATTAGTTTGGTTATCGAGTTGATGGGCCTCAGCCAACTCATTGCGTTCTTTGATAGCAACCTCAGTTTGTTGCGCAACTTTTACTGATTGATTTTGTAATTGATTCTGGGTTTGGTCATTTTGTTTGGCCTGCAATTCTCTTTGAGACTTGGTCAATGCCAACTGACCAGCTGTTTCAATGCTTCCAACTTCAGCAGCCTGTTGATTGAAGTAATTTTTGTAATCAATTTCTGTGCGAATAGCTTGTTGTTGACGATAAGGTCCTTCTTCTATAGCGGATCTGGTTTGATGTAAGTCATCGAATGCTTGTGAACCGTCCGAAACTGCCTCGCCAGGTGCTGTCAATTGAGTACCAGTTGGTGTATTTGCCACTTCTGAATCTTTTTGCAGGGGTTTTGCCGGATTCAAGATCGTTTTTAGTGAATCGATTGATTTTTGAAGACGTGGCAATTCAGTGCCTTTCAAATAGCTTTCTTGTTGCTTACCAAAGCTGTGTGCATCTTCTAACGCCTTGAGTGCAACTTGCTTGTCTTTTCCTTCTTTCAAGGTGCGATAAGCACCTTCATTTTTTGCTAAAAATTGGCCCTTGAAAACAATTTTCTTTTGCAACTCTATGACCGCTGGTTCATTTTTTCTGCTTTCCATGGCCGGAGCACCTAATACCTTTTGTGCCATTGGTAATTGATCGTTATCGTAGTGCTCATTGGCCTTCGCTAATTGACTCTGGTAAACCGTTGACAGATTGTCTAGCTTTTCGGTAACGAGCTTCATGCCGTCTTGCAATTTCTTTGAATATTGATCGATGAGTACCTGTTTGTGAAAAAGTGCAATGAGTTTATCTGCTTGCTTGTATTTTTCGAGGATGTCCATGAGTTGTTTTTCAGTGACATTACCTTTCAAGCTTTTAAACTGGACATCTGCAGCGGTGAGTAATTTATTGAGTTTGATTTCGGTGTCTTTGTCTTGGACTGTATTCTTGATCTTTTGCAACTCTTGTTCAACGCGTGGTTTCTCTTCTGGTTGAATTTTTTCAGCTTCAGTAAAGTATTGCGTCGCGAGGGTCGTGTTTCCCTTATTCAATGCATTTTGTGCGTTGTCCCAAGCTTTCTGGAATGCCGTCTGCCTCTCGAGTTTTTGCTTTTTTTCGTTTTGAAGATTGGTGATGGCAAATTGTTCGGCCTGAACAGCACTGTTACCAGGTAAAATCTGATTCGCTGCTTTGATTTTTTGTTCGGCCAAACTTAAATCTCCGGATGCTTTTGCTGCCTGTGCTTCTGCTAACAAGGACGCTTGTTGCGATTTTTTTGCCGCCAATTCTTGTTCATCTTTGATGGATTGAAGAATGCTGGCCTTCCGCGTACTTGCTTTGCTTTGCTCAGGATTGATCACTAAAATTGAGTCGTAATATGGCAAAGCTTTTTCCATACTGCCTGGTACATCTAATTTGGTGGCTGCTGCCAACAAACGATCTATTTGTTGTTGATTGATGGCGTTTTGATAGGCTACTTTGGCTTTGTAGTCAGACTCAAGTTGCAAACTTGTATTTTGTGAAAGGGCTTTATTATTTTGAGACCATGTATATTGATCGGTGGGTTTGTTGGTTGCAAAACTAAGGTCGATATTTGGCTTGAGTTTGTACATGTTGAAAACCACATTCTCGAGTAATTGAAAGCCATAAGTATTGGCTGTGAGTCCATGCATAGAGCTCAGGTCAAAGGCAACATATTTAGTAAGATAGGATCCTTTTGTGAGGCGTAACTGCAGGGCAGCTCCTTGTTGAATTCTGGCAGAAGCGTAGAACCTTCCGCGTTCATCGGTAAGCACTTTAGTGAGCACGGCATCTTGTTGCATGACATCCAGTGTGACGCCGTATAGGTTTTGCTGATCGAGTAAATCTTTTACTTGACCTTCAAAGACTACTAAAAAATCTCTTTGTGCCAAAGCCTGTAGTGACAGCAGAAAAAAGAAAAGGGAAACAATTCTGTTCATAGATAACTTGACTTAAGCGAAATGACCATTTAACGCAAATTGGTACATTTGTTTCAAAGACAAATTTGCTAAAAATCAGCGAGTAAAAAAAATGCTAGCATTTAATCAATTGAGTTACTGGGAACGCGCGTTGTACATACAAGACAACACCTTTGTGATCGTGGGCGCTGGTCTTGTGGGGATGTCGACAGCATTATCCCTAAAGCAGCGTTTCCCCGATGAGAAAATCCTGATCTTGGAACAAGGCTATTTACCCACCGGAGCGAGCACCAAAAATGCCGGTTTTGCTTGTTTCGGAAGCCCTACTGAACTGCAAG
>JBIPMW010000234.1:0-2662 GCA_044376455.1 Crocinitomicaceae bacterium
TTGGCTGCGGGGTAGAAGTGTTTGAGAATAGTCCAGGTCCCATGATCCAAACCCCACTCATGATCAAGGTGGACGGGTGTGTCTTGGATCAGATTTTTAATTTCTTGTGCCAATTCAGGGCTGCCGGATGTTGGATATTGCTGCGCAAATAATTCAGGAGGAAAGCCACCAAAGTCGTGAATGGTTTTTGGTTTTTCCATCGCTGTAACGGCCGTGCCATTTGTGAGCCAATGTGCGGAGATCACTAAGATGGCCTGAATTTCAGGAAGCCCCATTGCTGTATCTTGAAATCCTTGTACAAATTCATTTTTTTCGATGGCATTCATTGGTGAACCATGACCAATAAATAGCGTCGGAGTAAGTGCACTTCCTTTAAGGGATTGGCTCCAGTTTTCTAAACTTTTTAAATTTCCAATTTGCATAGCCATTGCGCTTAAAGTCAATAATGAAGTGAATTTGCGGCGTTCCATTCAACAAATATAGCGGTCCTGCTAGCAAAAGCGATTGACCTAAGTTAAGAGTAACGGTGCAACTTTATTTTGAGTTCATCCGTCAATCTACGGAATTACCTTTGGGTAGCTACACTTAATTTTACCTCATGAAACAGAACTACTTGTATTAACCTAACCGGGCCTTGGCCCACTAAAAATGCAAGTCATATGAGTAATTATTTGGGAGCACGCATCCGCGTGGGTTTTATTGATTCAAATGTCATTTTCAGAACGGGTCTGCGCGCCATGTTGGAGCAGCGCAATGATTTTGAATGGGTGGGTGAGGCTCCAAACCTCAGTGATTTTCGTGCCCGATATACAGGGGTAGCTTTTCAAGTCATCATGATCGATTCAGATCTCCTACAAGAACTTGATCAGGCCTACATGAATTTCTGGATGGCCACTTTTCCACATGCGAAGTTTTTACTTGCTGTCAAAAATTTCAAGTCGGCAATGGTACCACTTTATCTCAAGTGGGGCTTTCATGGCGTGGTCAATAAAATGCAAATTCAAGAGGAGGCCGTCACGGCTTTTCGGCAAGTTTTTTTTCAGCAAGCCTACATTCATCCACATTCAAAGCGCATGCTAGATGCAGAAAAGAAAACCATTCAGACACTAGAGCGCATCACTGCCCGTGAAATTGAAGTCATCAGAGGAATTTGTCAAGAAAAAACATGCCGCGAAATAGCGCTTGAATTACACATTTCTCCGAGAACCGTCGAAACTCATAAAATGCGCATCATAGAGAAATTAGATGTTCGCAACACCGCAGGCATTATCGTTCATGCCGTTCGGCTTGGCATCATTCCCTAACGACTTTGTGATTCCCTAAAAAAAAGGGCATTAATTTCTTCCTATTTTCAGCTTAGCGAATTTCAATTTCATCGATAAACAGCCATGGCGTATTACCTGCGCCTGGCTGTCCTTCAGGAATTTTTGAAAAGCTTTTCAAGACAACATGTATTTGACTTGTTCGATAGGCTTTTGTTTTACAGTCAATATTAATGATTTCAGCAGAATTCACGCCATCTGCAATCCCATCACCAAAATTGTTTTTTTCAAAAGTAACATGGTACTCTTGCACATCCCAAATCCAACTATTGGGGTCGTGAAGGGAATGGATCCTGATTTCTTTGACCTTGATGGGTTTATCGAATAGAATATCAAACGAAACACTGTCAGTGTTAAAACCTAACCACTCGTTGCCTTTCCAAGGTCTGGCGCCCAATTGGCCATCTACAATGGTGAGGCTTCCGTTGTCGTATTTCGGGTTGGGTGGAGTTTGAAATTCAATTTGAGCACCTAACGCTTTGTGAGCAACTACATTGATGTGTTTGGCTGGTATAGATTTTCCTTGATCAATGACAATAGCATGCGCTTTAATTTTTCTTTTTGCTGCAGGTATGCTGCTTATCAATTCTTCATAGGCAATAATGCCTTTAGCTGGTGTTTTAAATATTTCAATGCCGCCGTTGGCTTTGCGCTTGGTCTGAATTTCTGGCTTCTGACAAGTTTTGGAAAAATTGACTTTTTTCTTTTCTAAAAAAGGAAAGTGATATTGCAACAGCACGGGAAGAAAAGCATCATAGCTAGGTTTGTTCTCAGACCACAGTGCAGTACTCAAAGCAATGGCTCTTGGGTAAGCCATGTATTCTAGTTTTTGATAATCTGCAATGTATTCGGTCCATAGATTTCCTTGCGCCCCCAGTACATAGGCCGCTTGTGCTACAGTCATGTTTGCAGGTATCGGGTCAAAAGAAAGTACTTTTTCTAAGGAAGTGAAACCACCGATTGCCAACGGTTCATCAGAACCCTTTCCTTGGTAGTGGTCAAAATAGCAATGAGAACCTGGGCACATCACCACGTCATGTCCCTGAGAAGCAGCAGCGATACCGCCCTCATAGCCGCGCCAAGACATGACGGTTGCATTTGGTGACAACCCGCCTTCAAGTATTTCATCCCATCCAATTAGTTTTTTTCCATTTGCTGTCAAAAAGGCATCCATTTGCTGTATGAAATAGCTCTGCAATTCATGCTCATCGTGCAAACCATTGGCTTGGATCACAGCTTGGCATTTCGGACATGCTTTCCATCTGGTTTTGGGCGCTTCGTCTCCACCCACATGAACATAGGCGGATGGAAATAAGGGAATGACTTCACTCAAAACATCT
>JBIPMW010000272.1:0-2662 GCA_044376455.1 Crocinitomicaceae bacterium
ACCTTGTCGGCCCGGCCGATGGTGGAGGGGATTTTCGGAGGGTGTCGGTCTATGACGGCAGTCAGGTCGTGTGGACCGAAACGGGCACAAACCGCGAGCAAATGGTTTCTCAGGGCACCACCCAGGCAATGCTCTGGGCGCCCGGGGTCGATCAGTTGCTCGCCATCCAGGAGCGGCTGGGCGGGACGGGAGCGGTCAAGCAGCCCGTGTGGACGCTCACCGATCATCTGGGCACGGTCAAGGACTATCTGGCGAAGGCGCCGACGGCTGGCGCCGAAAGCGGGCTCTTGCTGACACGGCGCTATTCGGCGTTCGGAGCCCCGCTTTCCGCGAAGCAGTGGAACAACGTGCCGACAGGTGGAACGTCGTTCACCGACATCACGGCCAGGAGCGGGTTTTTCTACGTCGGCCAGGAGTACGACGCCACCACCGGGCTGCAGTACAGCCGGGCCCGGTACTACGACCCGGTCTCGAGCGAGTTCATCAGCCAGGATCCGCTGGGGTTTGCGGGAGGGGATACGAACCTCTACCGCCGCGATGGCAATCAGAGCGTCTCGGCCCGGCCGCGGGACCGGAATTGGTCGGAGTGGGCCTGGGACAATGCAACGTACGACAGCTTCAGCATGGTCGTTCACAGCGGGCTGGCCGCGGCTGGAGCGATCCCGGGAGTGGGAATTATTCCAGACGCGATCGACTGGGTGTACACCTTAGTTGAGATGCCGTTTGGGAAATCGACATGGACTGACCTGTCGCTGGCGTCGGCAGGAATCGCCGCGACGGCTGTTCCCGTTGGGGGTGACCAGGCGGCAGCCGCCGCGAAAATCGCAGCGCGGGCAGCACGGGTCGCTACACAAGCTGCCTCAGCCGTCGGCACCGCCGCCATGGCTGCCGCCCGGCCCATCGCCCGCGGCGTCACACATTCGGCTGGTGCATTGCCGGCGAGCGTGAGGAGGTTTGTTGACGAGGCGATCGGGGCGGGGAAGAATGCTGGTGGGCCAGTTAGTGCAGCGAAGCCGCAACTAAATATTCTGAACCCGCACTTTACGCCCGACTCCGCAGAGGTACTCCAGCGGCTAACGAATAATGCAGTCGGAGACCTTGCAGCAAATCCTGGATTGGCGCGTGATCTGATGAGTGCAAGCAGTTATCGACATCTCATTCAAGGAACCGAACTTGCAGGTGCGAGTTACGGTAAAGCAGTCGAGCGACTTGTTGCACGATATGTTCGAGAAGACGGAATGCTGAGTAGCATCTTGCAACACACAGGTTTAACTCGTGGTGCTAACGGCCGCTTCGTAAGCTCGCCCGATTTCCTTGGCAAAGAAGCGTTCAACTTGCGATTACTCGATATAACGACACAGAGAGACTTGGCGAAGCATCTTCGTAGGCCAGCTGGACAAAGTACGACGTATTCGATTCATCCAGGCTTACCAAATGGATTGGTGTTTCCACGATGATACTCACTGACGTAGATTATCGATCGGCTTTCGATCGAGGTAATGCCCTCGTGATTGAAGGGCTAGAGCTTTCAAACTGTTCGTTCAGTCACTGCGGACTGTCGATGACGAAGGAAATCGCGAAGCGATCGATTGTTCGCAATTGCAAGCTTACGAATTCAGCAGTTGGCGGATGCGACATTGGCCCAGCAATACTCGAGAACATCGAGGTAGATGGGGTCGACACAAAGGAGCTGTTGATTGTCTGGGGAGCGTTGTTCAAGAACGTGGTTTTTCGCGGAGAGTGCGGGAAGATAAAGATAAATCACTGGGTTCACTTCACGGACAGAACGGCGGCAACGCAGGCGCCTTTCGACGAAGCACGGAATCGTTTTTACGATTCGATCGATTGGGCGATAGACATTCGAGATGCGAAGTTCAGAGAGTTCGAATACCGAGGGATTCCAGGGCGATTGATCAAGCGTGATCCAGAAACACAGTTCCTTGTTCGCCGTGAGAACGTCATTGACGCTTCTTGGCGAAACAAGGTAAGCAAGAGCAACGTTCATTGGCCGTTCGTTCTTGAGCTGTTTGAATCTGATGGCGATGAAGACATCGTGTTGGTCGCTCCACTCGCTGCACCGAAAAAGAAGCGGGAGTCACTGCTTGAAGAACTAAGGGAACTTCGGGCCCTCGGCGTAGCGGATGCTGACTGAAACCGCCGGACATGCGACGTGACCGAAGCAGAAACGCTTCAAGTCATGCGGGAAGAAAAAGGTGACAGCCACGAATGGCACTGTCGTGCCGCAATGAGCGCGCGAGGGGATAAAGGTGCCAGCCACCAAATCTGGAGAAGCCAGGCAACTGCCCTGCGTAGATCGCCCAGATTTTGTGGCTGGCACGAATGGCGGACGCCACCGGTGCGTCCCAGACGACAACCTCAACGCCGATGAACTTCAGGCTCGCGCCCGGCGGGCTCGATTACGACTCCGCCAAGTGGACTCAGATCGGAACGGTGACGTCCATCGGCGCTGAAGCCGTGTCAGTGACTCTTTCGACGGGCAGCACCAAGTCGGGCACGATCCCCGCCGACGCGGTTCTCTTCAAGCCCACGGGCCTCGACGTCGCCCGGACGACTTACGAGTGGGACCATCAGAACCGCCTGACCAAGGTCACGAACGAATCCGCGGCGTTCTCGGCGACCGGGGTCATGACGCTCTCGCCCC
>JBIPMW010000236.1:0-2654 GCA_044376455.1 Crocinitomicaceae bacterium
TTGAAATTTTTCCCTCGCTCTTGAGCTTCGTAAATTGAGGAGATTCGTGCATGGAGACACGGATGTAAATCGAAACAATGACCAATACAATTGAAATCAAGAAAGGAATTCTCCATCCCCAATCAGAAAAGGCATCTGCTCCTAAAGAAGACTTCGTCAAGACGATAACACCTAAGGACAAAAACAATCCAAGTGTTGCAGTCGTTTGAATCCAGCTTGTGTAAAAACCTCTTTTATTTGCCGGAGCATGTTCTGCAACATAGGTAGCGGCACCGCCATATTCACCTCCCAATGCCAATCCTTGGATAAGACGTAAAATGAGGACTAAAATTGGTGCGGCATAACCAATCGAAGCATAACTTGGAATCAGACCAATCAAGAAGGTTGATCCTCCCATTAAAACAAGCGTTAAAAGAAAGGTGTACTTTCGGCCAATGAGGTCACCAAGTCGGCCAAAAACGAGAGCACCAAAAGGGCGCACAATAAAACCTGCAGCAAAGATTGCTAAGGTATTGATCAGGGCAGAAGCGCCTGTATCTGACGGAAATAATTGTTTACCAATAATGGTGGCTAAGCTACCAAAAATGTAGAAATCATACCATTCGATGAGGGTGCCTAACGAGGAGGCACCGATCACCTTGGTAATAGAATTATTTTGCATGAGAATTGGTTTAGGTGAGATAAATATAGCAAATGCTCAATGAATGCGAAAAATTTACAGTTTTTGAAAGATAAGGCCTAAAACTCTTATGGCTTTTTGAGTAATTTTAGCTCAAACAAGTCTCATGAATTACCCTTACCAACTGCATTCATTTGAAGCGTATCAAGAAGCTTACAATAGAAGTATCAATGATCCCGAAGCCTTTTGGGCCGGGGTTGCCGAACAATTTACTTGGAAGAAAAAATGGGACCGCGTCCTGGATTGGAATTTTAAAGAACCAAAAATTGAATGGTTCAAAGGCGGACAGCTCAATATCACTGAAAACTGTTTAGACCGCCATTTAGCTACAAAAGCCAACGAACCAGCCATCATCTGGGAATCCAATGACCCCAATGAGCATCATCGTATTCTCACTTACAAAGAATTACACTTCAAGGTGCAGCAATTTGCCAATGTGCTCTTAAATAACGGGGTGCAAAAAGGCGATCGCGTTTGCATTTACGTGGGCATGATTCCAGAACTTGCCATTGCTACGCTAGCATGTGCACGCATTGGTGCCATTCATTCTGTAATTTTTGGTGGCTTTTCGGCGCAGGCTATTGCTGATCGCCTAGAAGACGCCGGGGCTGAATTCATCGTGACTTGCGATGGTGCTTTTCGTGGCGCCAAAGATATTCCTCTTAAAAGCGTCATCGACGATGCACTGGTTGGAAACAAAACCATCAAACGCGTCATTGTTTGCACCCGTACGCGCACTCCTGTTTCAATGCTGAAAGGTCGTGACGTTTGGTGGGAGGACGAAATCAAGAAAGTCGAAACCATGGGCAATCCGAAGGTAGAAGCAGCAACGATGGATGCCGAAGATATCTTGTTTATTTTGTATACATCAGGATCTACGGGCAAGCCAAAAGGAGTCGTGCATACCACGGCTGGTTATATGGTTTGGACTAACTACACCTTTGTCAATACGTTTCAATACCAACCAGGGCAAGTTCATTTTTGTACCGCAGATATCGGCTGGATTACAGGCCATAGCTATATTATTTATGGGCCGCTGAGTGCTGGGGCCACCACACTCATGTTTGAAGGCGTGCCAACTTGGCCAGATGCAGGCAGGTTTTGGGAGGTCGTAGAAAAATTCAAAGTCGATATTTTGTACACTGCGCCAACCGCCATCAGAAGTTTGATGGGCTTTGGTTTGGATCCGATCAAAGGCAAAGACCTCAGTTCGCTCAAAGTATTGGGCTCTGTTGGTGAGCCAATCAACGAAGAAGCATGGCATTGGTACAATGAGCATATCGGGCAAAATCGTTGCCCAATAGTTGATACCTGGTGGCAAACCGAAACCGGAGGTGTCATGATCTCAAATTTGGCTGGTGTAACACCGTCCAAACCTTCCTATGCTACCTTGCCACTGCCTGGCATACAGCCTTGTTTGGTTGACGAAAACGGCACAGAAATAGAAGGTAATGGGGTCAATGGCAACCTGTGCATCAAATTCCCGTGGCCAGGTATGATCCGCACTACCTACAAAGACCACGAACGCTGTCGCCAGACCTATTTTTCAACTTACGAGAATTTATATTTCACCGGTGATGGTTGTCTCCGTGACGAAGACGGCATGTACCGCATTACAGGTAGGGTAGACGACGTACTGAATGTCAGCGGCCACAGAATTGGAACCGCGGAGGTAGAAAATGCCATCAATATGCATGCCGGAGTAATCGAAAGTGCGGTGGTTGGTTTTCCTCATGACATCAAAGGACAAGGTATTTTTGCTTATGTCATTTACGATGGGGCGCATGGCGATGCCAATTTGTCCAAACAAGATATCATTCAGACAGTATCGCGTATCATTGGGCCAATCGCCAAACCAGATCAGATTCTTTTCGTACCTGGCTTGCCTAAAACCCGCAGTGGTAAAATTATGCGCCGCATCCTTAGAAAAATCGCAGAAGGAGATACTTCTAACCTCGGCGACACAAGTACCTTG
>JBIPMW010000235.1:0-2654 GCA_044376455.1 Crocinitomicaceae bacterium
CGGTGCGTTAGAATCAGTACTTTTTTGCCCCACTTTTCAATGTATTGTTTGGCAATCGCTGAAAAAATAACGGTTTTACCGCCCCCCGTAGGAAGTTGGTAAAGTAAGTTGAAGTTATTGCCGTTTTTTTGAAGTTCGTCTAGGACTTGAGAAACGGTTTTCTCTTGAAAAGGGTAAAGTTTTTTAGCTTCGTATAAATCGATGTCTAGCATTGGCAGATGGGAATTTTGCAAAAATACGGCCTTTTCCCTGATATTGCTAATTCAAACTAGGATTTCGTGAAATGTTGGAGTAAAATACCTGTTGCCACCCCTACATTCAATGATTCGGCGTCTCCAATTCTAGGTATTGTTATTTTATTGCGAAGTAATGCAGTCAATTCAGGGCTAATGCCGCGTCCTTCATTTCCTAGAACGAGTAACTTTACTTTTTTAGCCGGGATGCTTTCAAAAGCTTGACCCTCCATAAAAGCACCGAAGGCAGTTGCACTATATTTTTCAATAAGGGGTATTAAATCTTGATAATGTAATTGAACTCTAAATGCAGAGATCATGGTGCTATGAATGACTTTTGCATTCAGGTAATCTACCGTGTTAGGTGAGCAAAATATATGACGGATGCCAAACCAGTCTGCGGTACGGATGATGCTGCCTAGATTTCCAGGATCTTGGATTTGATCCAACAAAAGTACCAAGCCGGTTTCGTCCCAAGGTGTCGAATTGGGGTAACGCACCACAGCATTCATTTTTTTTGCTGTTTTAAGCTGTGTGATTTTCTGAAGTTCGTTTGTTGATGCTAGAAAAGCTGGTATTTCAGTGTGGTTCCAATCATTGGAAATACTTTGATCAATTACGAGTAACTCAATTAATGCAGGGAAATAATGCAAGAGATCTTTGATCAGCGTTTCTCCTTCTAAATAAAGGCATTGTTCGGCATCTCGGTTTTTTTTGAGTTGCAAACTTTTAATGAATTTGATCTTTTGTTGACTCAGCTTTTCCAAGTGAATATTAGTTACTTTTGTATTCATGCAATTGCGTTCAAATTTACGATTATTTGCTTTGCTGTCGGCCTTGGCAATTTTGGCAGCTTGTAGCTTGTCCAAAAATGTGCCACCAAAAAATTACCTGCTTTACAAGACCAACATCACTATCGTCAATCCGCTCATAACCAAACTCGATCGTTATGAACTTTCGCAAGTTTTAAGACAGCAACCCAATGCGCGCTTTTTCAGACTTCCATGGAAATTATGGCTATACAATAGCCTAGATTCCGCAGCGGTAGCTAATAAAAAAATCAAGCGCCTGCAATCTTTTGAAAAAAAGTTGTTGGTCAAAAGCGAAAAAGTAAGACAAGTCAATGTACGCAGAAACAATAAAGCGCTTCGCAAAGGTCGCCCTGATTACAGATACAAGGCCTTGCCTGATAACACATTTAAACAAGTCATTTGGGTCGAAAAACTCAAGTATAAGTTTGGTCAAAAGCCCGTTGTATTTGACACCTTGCTGCATTTGAAAAGTCAAGAGCAACTCTCCCGCTATTTAGTCAAAAAAGGCTATTACTATTCTAATGTGAGTGCCACTGTTAAGATCAATGAAAAGAAACGCTACGTGCAAACTACCTACCTCATCGACGAAGGCCCACAATATATCATTGATTCAGTCACCTATATAGGTCCCCGTTTATTACGCGATCTTCATTTAAAGTTGATTAGAAAAAATTACGAGCCTCTCGGAGAACATCCTTTGCTTGGCAAACCTTTTGACCTCGATTACCTTGAAAGCTACCGCGAAAAAGTGGCCAAATTCATGCGCGATGAAAGTATTTACAAATTCAACGGAACCAGTATTGAATTTTTAGCAGATACCAATCGTCAAGACATGAGCGTTCACCTCACGATGCGCTTTGAAGATCGCTTAGTTCCGGCTCTTCAAAACCCAGATAGTCTGATCAGGGTTCCGTACCGTACTACCAAAATCAACAAAGTCTACTTCCATTTAGCTGATTCCGCTTTTATGCAAACGAGTTTCATAGCTGAAGCTCAGTTCAAGGGGCGCAGCATTTATGACTCCTTACAACCCCAATACCTGAATACCTTAGAATCCTTGCTTTATCAAGAGTTAGATTACACCAAAAAGCAAGCCCAAGATCTTAAAGTTCCTTTTGGCACCAAAAGCGACTGGAGAACCATGACTTTAACTTATAATGGAGAACAGTCTTGGATCAAGCCAAATGTGCTTGAAATGCAAAACTACCTCGAGCAGAACAATACCTACAAAGAATATTATTTGGATCGCTCCTATAGGTCTTTGGTACAGTTAGGTGTTTTTAGCTCCGTCAAGCCCTACATAGAAGAGCTCCCCGGTACCAATTTACTCAATGTGCACTACTACCTCGAGCCTGCAAAAAAACAATCTTGGGCCTTTGATCCACGCTTTACTTCTAGCTTTGGTTTGCTCGGAGCCGCAGCTTCCTTGAATTACACCAACAAAAATATATTTCGTGGTGCAGAGCGCTTGACTTTTTCAATTGGTGGTGGTTTTGAATCACAGCCGCCTGTCTTTGATGCCAATGCCGGTGATCAAATTGTCAATACGGGCCGAACCTTTAACACTTTTGAAATTGGTCCAAGCATCAAGCTAGATTTACCCGGCTTG
>JBIPMW010000374.1:0-2654 GCA_044376455.1 Crocinitomicaceae bacterium
CCGCCTTGAGCAGCGGCAGCTGCACGGCCATGCCGACGCTGAGCTTGATGTCGTCCTCGGAGAACAGGAAGCTGAATTCGCCCTGCATATCGAGCAGGCTCAGAAGGCTGAGGCTGCCCTGGCCCTCCAGCGACATGTAGAAATTGGCCGGCGCGGTCTGGCCCGGGGGCACCTCGCTGATCGTGATCGTCTGCACGCCGCCCAGGCGCTCGCGGAACTCTTCAGGCACCTCGTAGACCAGGTCTCCGGTACCGGAGAACACGATGAGCTCAAGCTCGTCGATCTCGAGCTGCACGACGGGACCGATCTCGAGCTCGAGGTCGCTGAGCGTGGCCTTCACGCCGAAGCCCTGCGCGTTGGCGATCAACAGGAACTGCGCGTCGGCCTCGAGCTTGAAGCCTTCGGGCCCGATCTTCGCGTGCGCATCGACGAAGAGCGTGAACTCCTCGTCGGTGAGCTTGATCTCGAACACGCCGTCGAGCTGGAGCAGCTCGAACACGTTGAACTCGGCCTCACCCTGCAGCCGAACGATGCGCTGGTCGAAGTCCAGCATGATGGCGCCGGCGGCGTTGCCGGTCTCGACGCGGTAACCGGGAAGGTCGATGGCCAGGTTGCGCAGCAATGTGTCGCGGCGCGCGGGGTCGGTGGTGGCGATCACGATCTTGAAGCCACCCTGGACCGTGCTGGTGACCGTCAGGTCGCCACCCAGCGCCTGCTGCAGCGCTGCCAGTCGTTGCGCCGGCGTCGTGGCGGGGCTGAAGTCCACGCTCTTCTCGCCACCACTGCCCGTGCGCACCTTCAGCGTGCCCTGGACACCGGCCGGGACGTACAACTCACCAGTGCGTGCATCCACGCGCACGGTGGACACCGACTCGGAGAAGTCCACCACCGCCATGCCGCCGCTGAGCGCCTGGTTCAACTCGAGCACGGCCTCGCGCACCTCTGCCGTCACCCCGTCCAGGCCCACCAGGCCGGCCGCGTCCAGGTTCACGCTGCCCGCGAAGTACGCGGCAGGATTGGTGATGTTGGTGTCAAGCATGAACACCAAGCCGATGTTCAGGTTGTCCACCTTCAGGCCGAAGGCGCTGTCGTCCCGGTCCACGCCGTCGATGCGGCCCTGGGCGTTCTCTTCCCAGTAGCCGCCCACGCCGGCAAAGCCGAAGACGTTGGACATGCCGATGGCGATCGAGGTCACCTCGCGCTGGTCGCCGTTGGACAGCTTCACGGTCTCGGCGCCGCGCTTGGTGAAGGCCATCGACCCGGCCACCTGCAGGATGCCCGCCAGGTCGCCGTGGAAGTACTCGATCTTGGCCTGGACCAGGTCTTCGGCGAAGTCCAGCAGCACGGGCGCGCTCGGGTTGCCGGTCGGCACCACCAGGCCCTTGCGGCCCTGGCCGTCCTGGCCGAACACTGGTGTGCCCACGGGCGGCAGGTTCAGGCGGGCGAGCACCGGCGTCAGATCGCCGCTGAGGACAGTCTGAATGTCAGCCAGCACATCAAAGACGCCCTGCAGGCTGCCCAGCGGCAGGCCCGGCGGCAAGGTCGGCAGATTCAGGTCCAGCGTGGGCAGGTCCAGGTTCTCGAGCAGCGTCTTCGGATCCAGCCCGCCCTGTGTCAGGTCGATGTAGGGCATGGGCAGGAAGAGCGCCGCCTTCTCCAGACCGGGCAGCAGGCCGGTGTTGATGTTGACCTCGACGTTCTCCAGACGCGCGTCGAGAACCTCGTCCATGCCGACGAGAGCAGCGCTGTCGACCTGCGCCTTCAGCGAGAGGTATTTCGGGAACAGCTTCTCGATACCCTCGATCTCCACCCCTGCGAAGCCCGTGGCCGTCATCAGCGACAGGCCCAGGTCCACGCCTTCGATCTCCAGGCCGATGAAGTCGTCGCTGCCCGGGGTGCCGATGCCGGCGTGGCCGTTCAGGTTGGACCCCCCGATGGTCATGATCTCGACGTCGTGGTAGAGCTTGTCCAGACCGAAGTTGGAGAGGATGCCCGTCTCCACCCGCACCAGTTGCTTACGCTCGCCCTTGGCGAAGGCCAGCGAACCCTCGAGATGCAGGAACTCCGCGACCGAGAGCTCTGCGTTCTCCACGCTGGCAGAAACCTGGATGCGCCGGTCGTGGTCAAGGAAGACCGAGCCGCCAAGCGTCTTCATCTCGCGCCCGGCCGGGCCATAGGTCTCCTTGAAGTCGACGTAGACGCCGCCGTCATTCTTGCCGCCGACGTTCATCGCCACGTCGATGTTGCTCAGCGTCGCGGTAAGCAGCGGATCCAGCCCAACGATGCCGGCCTGGTCCACGTGCAGGGCCAGCGCGTTGATGGCCAGGCCGTCGTTCTTGTACTGGCTGAAGGCGAAGTCGACCCCGCTGGCGTACAGGCCGATGGCGCCGTCAGGGTCGCCGACGCCGAAGTAGGGGTCGCCAATGCCGACGAAGGCCTTCAGGTTGGTACCGGCGACGTTCAGCGTGTCGAAGGTCTGGGTGGACTCCTGCTGCGGGCTCGTGCCGCCCAATTGCACGTCCTCGGCCTTGCCCAGGTTGAAGCTCAGGTCGCCGCTGAGATGGACGAACTTCTCGACCGCGAAGGTGGCTCCGCGCAGGTTGACCTCGGCCGTCTCGCCCTTGCTGCCGTCGATGTCAAGCACCAGGTCGCCG
>JBIPMW010000237.1:0-2653 GCA_044376455.1 Crocinitomicaceae bacterium
GCGCCACGTTCAATTTTTAATTTAATTTCTTTGAGGTATTTGTTCTGAATGCGTTTGATGATCGGGAATTCTGGCCCGAGAACACGCTCCTTGAAAATACCGCGCAATTGATCAGCCAAATATTGCGCACCTTCATTGACCACCTCTTCTTTCTCGTGCTTGAGTGTGAGTTGAACAATTTTATAAAAAGGCGGATAAAAAAAGCGTTCGCGTTCCTCAATTTCTACATCATAGAATCCTTTGAAATCATGCGCCATGACGCGCTCGAGCACCCAATGCTCTGCTTGGGCACTTTGGATAATGACCTTTCCTTGTTTTTCTTTTCGTCCAGCTCGTCCAGCGACCTGAGACATCAGTTGATAGGCCCGTTCGTAGGCCCTGAAATCTGGCCTATTCAATAACATGTCTGCATCTAATATACCCACTAAAGATACGTGATCGAAATCAAGCCCTTTGGTTACCATTTGGGTACCAATTAAAACATCAATTCTACGCTGAGAAAAATCATCGATGATTTCTTCATAGGCATGTTTGGATCTCGTGCTGTCGAGGTCCATGCGTTTGAAAACTGTATTTGGGAAAATTAACTGGAGTTCGTCTTCAATTTTTTCTGTACCAAAACCGATCATACGCAGTCTATTACTGCCGCAAGCTGTACACGAGCCAATCGGAGGAATGGTATAGCTGCAATAATGACATTTCAGCATATTGCTGTGCTTGTGGTAGGTTAGGCTGACGTCACAATGTTGGCAGCGGGGCGTCCAGGAGCAAACTTCACAAGACCAAATTGGCGTATAACCTCTTCTGTTTTGAAAAAGGATGATTTGCTCTTTCTTTTCGAGTACGGTGCGCATTTCATCTAATAAAAGCGAAGAGAAATGAGACTGCATATTCTTGAGCTTTTTCTCTCGTTTGAGATCAGCGCAGATCATGGACGGTAATTGAAGGCCTTTATAGCGTTCAAGTAAATCAACCAAATGATATTTTTCCTGAAGGGCATTGTAGTAGGATTCTATCGAAGGTGTGGCAGAACCGAGTAGCACCTTAGCGTCATGTAATTTGGCCAGTACAATCGCGGCATCGCGGGCGTTATAGCGCGGTGATGGGTCGTATTGTTTGAATGACGCTTCGTGTTCTTCATCGACAATGACGAGCCCGAGGTCGGCAAAAGGCAAAAAAACTGAACTTCGGGCACCTACAATAATTCTGAATTTATGAGGGTCGTTATTTAAAACATGGTTCCAGATTTCAACGCGTTCATTTTGGTTGAACCGGCTATGATAAACGCCAACCAATTGCCCAAAATACTTTTGCAGACGGATAATCAGTTGGGTAGTGAGTGCAATTTCTGGTATGAGAAACAAGACCTGTTTTCCGAGGTCAAGGTATTGCTGAATGAGTTGAACATAGATTTCAGTCTTTCCTGAACCAGTGACACCATGAAGTAAACAGACATCTTTCTGAGAAAAACCACCCTCTATCGCATTCAAGGCGGTCTGTTGGATTGCTGTTAAAGGCTTGAAAGAGGCGGTGTCGTCAGTACGCGAGTCAAAGCGATCAATTTGTAAGCGTTCAATTTCAAAAATGCCTTGTTTTTCAAGTGTTTGTATTGCCGAAGCACTGACATCGTGTTTGAGCAATAAACTTTTAGAGACAGGAGCATGCAAACCACCTGCTTCTGATGCTAATTGAATGAACTGCAACAGCGCTTGAACTTGTTTTTCGGACCTAGATTTGTGTTCAAAGGTATTGAGTAGGGTGCTGAGCGAATCTTCTTGTTGAAAAGCTGTGCCTAGAAAAACGAAAAGCTGGGTTTTTGGCGTATAGCGTTCGCGTACTTCTTCCGACCCTGCAATGAGTTTGTGATCTAAAAGCTTCTTTAGGTAAGGTTGAATAGTTTTGATTCCGAGCAATTCTGAAAGCTCTTTGGTACTGCAACTTTCATTGACACGCAAGAGGTCAAGAATTTCAATTTCTCTTTTGGCCAATTGAATAGAATCAGGATCAGGTGAATCCGGGTGGATACAAAATTTAGATTCACTGGCCAACTTGAAATTGGCGGGTAAGGCTGCATTCATGACATCGCCAATAGGAGACATATAGTATGTGCTCACCCAATCCCAAAATGCGAGTTGTTTACCTGTAATGATGGGCTGCTCATCGAGGATGGTGTCGATGTATTTGGCTAGATAATCTTTTGGGACTTGTTGATGAACGTTAGTCACTAAACCCGTGAGCAGTTTATTTTTACCGAAGGGTACCAAAACCCTCAGGCCACTGCGAATTTGTTCGTTGAATTCAAAAGGTATTCGGTAAGTGAAAACCTGTCTCATCGGGACAGGCAACAAGACATCTGCAAAGAAAGTCTCGCGCTCAGTCATTGTGTTTAATTACAAGCAAATGATTCTTCTTGTCCAACGACGTTATCTCCGGGATGGTTTGAACAAAAGAGTAAATTTCCTGTGATAGGGCCAGTGCACAATTCGCGGGTTGTTTTCTTGTCTATTGCACGGATATAGGCTTGTTGAGGCGAAGTATAAAATGGTTTGTAGTAAGTAACAGTTTGTCTGGAAGAAAAAATGCCTACCACGCGTTTTCCATTGGTGACATTTAAATTCGTGTACGTTGGCTTGCTTTGTGCCAAGCTAGAGCT
>JBIPMW010000446.1:0-2652 GCA_044376455.1 Crocinitomicaceae bacterium
TGCTAAACCGGGTAGGGAAGTAGGAACCATCAAATCGTAGGCATCAAAATCTGGGGTGAGGATGATATTTTTGTAGAAGTCTTTAGGCCAGAGGCGAATCCAGACATCTTTAACATCAAAGGGATATTTAGAATAATCAAAGTTTTCTCGGAGTTTAGCTTCAAAATACCAGACGATCACTTCAAAATTTTGGTCTTGATGACGATGAATCTCGGTTACATTGGGATCAACTGCTTCGGGAAGAATAAAACCCCGACTGACGTTTTGAGGGATATTCTTATCATACTTTTGCCAAATATAGCCCGTGATAAACACATCATTAGCATCTTCAAATTCTAGAGACTGCACAAAAACTCCTGTGGGAATATAGAGGGGGGAGTCTTTAGGGTTTTCGGATTTACGAGATTGCAAAAATTTATTTAAACCCGCTTTTTTCAGAAGCACTATATTGTTTTTCTGTTCGATTTTATGTTCAGAGATTTGGAGATACCAGATAGATCCGATTCCCGCCAGCAAGACAACAGAAGTGGAAGAAGAGACAGCCTAAAGACTGCGAACACTGCCTTTATAAGCGCGAAAGATTAGGATAAATAGAAAAAAGAAAAAGCTAATTATCTGTAGATTAATCAGCAGCAGTTTGTGATGTAAGCTCTTGGTATTTAATAAAATTTCATCTTGAATGAAGACAGCACTTAATGTCCAACTTGTAGTAGGAATAGGTTCAAAAAATATCCAGCTAGATTGTCCCGTTAAGGGATTTTGAAAATCCATTTCAATCTTAGAGCCTTTGAGAGCTTTTTGGGCTGGAACTCGCAATTTTTCGGGTTTATATGCTTGAGAAATTATTTGAAAGATGGTTTTTTGCTCTTTAACCCAATCTTCTCTATGACTATAGATAAAAGTTCCTTTTTTAGATAGGATAAATCCGTAGCCAGTCTTACCTAGTTTGAGGGAGTTCATTAAGTTTTTTAACCCATCTAGAGAATAGTTGGCGAAGACCACCCCAGAAGGAATATTTTTTTTGGTTTTCGGATTAAGGCGATAAAAAGGAGTGCTAAATTCTGCGAGTAAAGTGTTAGTTGCCGCTCCAAAATGAGGTTCTAACCAAACTGAACCGGAGGCTAAGGGATGGATATACCAATCACCCTTTCCGGGTTGAGTATAATCGTAAAAAGATTCCAGTTGCAGTAATTGCAGTTTACCCTGTTTTCTGGTGTAGTAGGGAGCATAGAGACGTATCTGAGATTTGTAAGTATAGGAAGCATAAGCCGCACCGACACCGAACCAATTGGGATTTTGTTCTATCGTGCTTTTTAATCGCTCAAGCAACTGTCGATCTTTAAGTTTATCCTTACTGATATCGTGGGCGATAGAATTGGCACTATCCTGGAGTTTACGAAGCTAGTTATCGATTTCTTTAGCGGCGCGGATAGCTTCTTGTCGAGCATTATTTTTCGCTGTTTCTCTGGTTTGATTTTTCTCCCGCCAGTAAGCATAAATGGTGAAGGTGGCCGACAAGAAACTGATAACGCAGAGAGATAGGGACAGTCTAAAGATTCGTTGTTGCCAAGGATTGGTTTGAGTTTGCATTTTTAGTAGCGTTTGTAACAAATTATGAAATTGTATCTTAGGATACGAAATATTGGCGGGGTGGTGTAATAGATTCTTAGGGTAACTGATTCTAAGGATCAAGAACAAATAAGACTTTAAGGTTCAGGCTTAGATATCGAACTGACCTAGTTTTTTAGAGTGTGTTTCAGTCTCACTTCTGAAACTCAAGTCTGAATAGGTTGCTGCCCAACCTTAACCCTTGGGATTCAGCTGGTTCAGAACTTCTCAAAAGCCATCAACAAACTTCTTAAGTCTTTTGGTCAGTCTACTAAAGGAAGATGATAAACAATGAGTGATGCCGATCAAGGAAAATCGTTAAACAGCAAAGAAAAAGTCCGTGAATTTCCATTAGCTTCAGTCTTACAAGCAGACATACCTCCTAGATGGAAGCCGTTAGGTATTGCCCGTTTAATTGTCTTGTTAGTTATTTTTGTAATCGGGATAACTTACCTGGCTTTTCCCGCTGCTGCTACAGCACAACCTAAGCCGATTTTAGTTTCTCTGGTTTCCTCTTCAGGTAAAGCGGCGCTCTTAAATCCCACATTTGATAAGAAAAAAGTCTCCCTGGGAATTACACCCACAGGTTGGAGCAATGGTGATGACCCTAGTATTGATCTGAATCCTCCAATTAGATACCAGCAAATTCTCAGTGAAATGGCATTAGCTGGTTTTCAAGGTTCGCAAATGTCAGGTAAATTTCCCCAAGAAATCTCAGAATTAAAAAGTGAGTTAGCCCTTCGCAATTTGACGATTTCTGAACCTTGGGTAGGAACCAAATTCACGGAGGGGAAAGAATCTGAAACCTTGCAGGAATTCAACAAACAAATGGATTTCATGAAGCAAATCGGCGGTACACAGATTGTGGTTGCTGAATTGGGCTATGCCGTTCACCAAGATAAGAGCAAAAATCCTTTAAAAGGGTTCTTCGTTACTTGGTATGGTTCGATAGGGGGGCATAAATCGACTAAATCCTTATCTGGCAAGAGACTTAATTGATTAGTTCGCTCTAGAGCAAAAACAATTGACAAAAATCGCTAAATG
>JBIPMW010000251.1:0-2642 GCA_044376455.1 Crocinitomicaceae bacterium
CGTAAAACGGTCCCTCGTGCTGATCGCCGTCCCCCAGGACGATGGCCAGCATGAATTTGTCTTGCTGGTTCAGCCCGTAGAGGACTTCGTTGCGAGTCACGGTGATTGTACTTTGCCCCTTGGCGCGGCCTTTGACCTCGATGTGTCGGGAGGGCGGCAGCTTGCCGTCCAGTGCCCTCGGCAGGCTGGTCACGTCCCAGCCACACTTCTGCGCTGACACATCAATCACTTCGTGGCCAAGCGCGCGTTCGGCATCCATCACTGCCTTCATGGCGATCCACTCCACACGCGCCCGGGCGTCGGCATCCGCAGTCCAGCTTGCTGCGGACTCAGGTTCGCCTTTGCGTTGTGCCAGCAGGCCAGCCGGAATCACCAGAGCACCACCCACCACCACCGGCGTGGCTGAAATGACATGGCGCATCGCCAGCAGTTCTTTCTCGCGGGACTCGCGGCGCGCAGTCAGGTCGTCAATCGTGCGGCGAACGTTTTCCAGCGTGAGGCGCACGTCTTTGCCGGCGGCGATGTCGTCTTGCAGCTTGATGTAACGATCCGACCAGTAGCTGATTTCCTTGACCAGTCGCTCGTGGACGGCGGTCAGGGTCTTGTCCACGCTCTTTTCACGCCGGGTACGCACTTCGTCGAAGTGCTCTGGCACAAGATGAGTGGAGGCATGCGCCAGCGCCGCCTGCTCCAGATCCTTGGCGATCCAGGGCGCGGCGAGCACGTCCTCGATCAAGGCCATGTCGGCCGGTGCCAGTGGCTCCAAGTCCAGGTGAGGGGCCCAGCCTGCGTTGATTGCACCGCCTTGTGGATCGATTTCGACAAACTGCATGCGGCGCGATGCCACATGTACCGGGTCGGCACCTTCCTTCACGCAGTGGTCGATGATAAACATTACCTTGGGTGTAAGACCCAAGTCGGTGGGGTCAACCAGCACGGCGCCTTGCTTGAGCTTGTTGCGGTGGGCTTCGAGCACCAGGTCAGTCACTGACTGCATCAACGGGTGGCCCGGGTGCAGGAGGCTAGCCATAGGCGCGCCGACGCGGTCTGCAAGGCGCACGTACTGTTTCTCAAAGCACACGCGCTCGTATTTGCGCAGTACGGGGTCGAGGTTGCGACGATCTCTGCCCGTGATCTGGCGGTCACGCTCGCGGATGTTGGCCGGAACGTGGGTGATTTCGTAGCGCCCTTGCTCACGCGGGCGCAGTTGGCCGCCGAGCTGCTGGAAGGCCTGACTGAAAAACGAGCGGATGAAGAAGGGCTGGAGCTTGCGGGCTTCGGCCTTCTCCATTTCCTCCTTCACGGCAAACAGCCGTTTCTCGTCCATCACCTCTTCGCACAGTGCATTCCGCTGGATGATGGCTTCCAGATGCTGGGTATCCAGCGCGCCTTCCACCTTGCGCTGCAGTCGGGCACGAACCTCTGGGTCAGCGCCGTAGCGAATGGCTTCGATCAGCAGGTCTTTGAGGCTTTTGTCTTCAAACACTTCCCCAAGAATGTCGAAGACGCGACCACCAAGTGCTGCGCGCTCGACTTCCAGCTTTTCAAAAAGGCGCTGGAAAACATCGCCCTCGCGAGTTTCTCTGGCAACCATATTCCACAAATGACAGACTTCAGTCTGGCCAATGCGGTGGATGCGGCCAAAGCGCTGCTCCATGCGGTTGGGGTTCCAGGGCAGGTCGTAATTGACCATCAGGTTGGCGTTCTGCAGGTTCACGCCTTCACCAGCTGCGTCGGTGGCCAGCAGCACCAGCACGTCGGGGTTGTTGCGGAAGGACTCCTGGATCTTGCGGCGGTCATCCCGGTTGGTGCCCCCGTGGATGGTGACCACGGCTTCCTCGCTGCCCAGCGTGTCGCGGATGCGCAGCAGCAGGTAGTTGAGGGTGTCACGGTGTTCGGTGAAGACGATGAGCTTGCGGCGGCGGCCACCAGCCGTGAGCATCTCGGGGTGGTCTTGCAGCAGGCGCGAGAACTCTTCCCACTTGCGGTCGCTGCGTGACTGAACGACGCGGGCAGCCTGGTCTTCCAGGTCTTTCAGAATGATGATCTCGGCCTGAAGCTCGGGGATGGTTTCTGCGGCAGTGGCCTCGTCGACCACCTGGTCAGCCAGGATTTCGTACTCCTCGGCTGGCAGGTCTTCGGCTGCGTCGTCGAGGTTCACCGGCACGTCGATGCGGCGCTTGACCACGTATTCGCCCAGGTTCTCGCGCAGGACGTTGGCGCGGGCCTTGATCTGGAGTTCGTCCAGGCGGCTTTCCAGCTTCTTGCGGCGGCGCGATAGAGAACTGTAGATGGCCTGGGGGCTTGAGGCCAGACGGCGTTGCAGTTGCGTGAGCGCGAAGCCCACCGTGCCCTTGCGCTTGCCGTCCAGGCGGTCCGCTCGGTCCATCTCGTTGCGCACGTAGTCGGTGACGTTGTCGTACAGCAGCACCTCGGCGTTGGACAAGGTGTAGTTCACCGTGTAGGCGCGGCGCTCGGGAAACAGGGGCCTGCCGTCGAAGCGCAGCAGTTCCTCCTTGACCATGCGGCGCATCATGTCGCTGATGTCCACCTTGTGGGCGCCTTCGCGGAACTTGCCGTAGAAGCGGTCGCCATCCTGTAGGGACATGAAGAGCTGAAAGTCTTCTTCCTTGCCGTTGTGC
>JBIPMW010000238.1:0-2638 GCA_044376455.1 Crocinitomicaceae bacterium
GGATATTTCTTCGTGCAGGAGCTGATTAGAATCTTTCATTCTGAGCAATTGAGCAACTTTAACAGCATGGGATACCTTTTTTAAATTAGGTTCATGCTTAGGTTGCTTTTATTTTCATTCTAGAAATATTTTTTTTGAATATGACTTATTGTCAATAAAAAAGTTGACTATGAAAAAACCGGAACCAAATTCTGCGGTTGACAGAATAAGTTGATTTTTGCCTAATTGATTTTTCTGAAAGTTATTCGAGTAAACGCGTTTACCGCTTAAATGATAAATGTTTACAGAACACATCGCCGATTGATTAAGCTCAAAGTTAATCGACAGATCCTTTGTTTCATTTATTAAGCCAATTTCAACATTTACGTCATTTTCAGCTTCTGACAAATCGGAAGTGTTTTGCTCTTCGGAAAATGTATGCTGAGAAAGATAAATAAAGTCTCCGTCGTCTTTGTTATCGTTGTTAGACTTGTTCGTTGCAACATAAAATTTCACATTACCAGTCCCGACACTCGGCGCAGTCCATTTCCAAGTCCAAACGGGAGCAGACAACGCCGTATTACTCGACGAGGTATGATTTGCATATTTTTTCGAAGTTCCATTGATATTTGTATTTCCAGTCTGTCCGATAAACGATCCTGCCATTTGATTGGACGAATTGAGCGCTGTGGCTTGAAAACCCTTTTTAAGCGGATTCGATGCCATCGTAAGAACAACTGTATATTGCTTGTTTGGAACATAAGTGGTAACAGGATTTGCCCCGTCCATAAGACTGAGTAAGTTTTCAGATTTTCCATCCAGCACTGCCCCTGAGTGGCATGATGTACAATTTTGCTCTCCTGGAGCACCGGTCTTTCCTGATTGAAGGCCATCACTGAAAAGCGGGGTTTTATGAAACAATTCCGAATTTGAAACTTCAGACCTAAAAGCAAACAGAACTATCAGAATCACAAACAATACGAAAGCATTACAGTTTTTCATCGTTTAAAAATTAAAATAAACACTTAAATAATTTAGGGTTATCTTCAAACAAATGTACGCTCAAAATTAAATGATATCCAATTAAGACCGTTGCAAGGAAATCATGTTGTTAACATATTGATTGTTAATTAGTTGCGTGTATTTTAAGCTTAATTATCCGTTATTTTGATTAATTTTAATCATGAAAAATGAGCAAAAATTAGGTTTCGCAGATTTTATGGTTGAGAAACGAAAAATCAAACAAGAATTTTTCAATCAAGTAAATACCATTGTTGATTGGCGACCCATTTCCAATATTATCAATAAACATTATCAAAAAGGTGAAAGTGCAGTAGGTCGACCGTCATATGATGGTCTGGTTTTGTTCAAGATGGCTCTATTGCAGACTTGGTATGGCTTGAGCGATTACGAAGTAGAAGATCGCGTAAATGATAGTATTTCTTTTGGACGTTTTGTGGGAATAAGTTTAGACGATTCAGTTCCGGATCATAGTGTTTTGAGCCGTTTTAGAACAGAGATGACTCAAAAAAATGTGTATGATAAATTGTTTAAAGCCATGAATAAACAACTTGAAAAGCATAAAATAATCGTTAAAACAGGAGCTATCGTAGATGCAAGTATTGTTGATTCCCCGCTTAAACCCAAAGGTCAAACAACTTTTGAAATTGAAAATGATCGATCAGAAGAAGAACGGAGTGATGAAGACAAGAATAATGAAAACACACATCACTCAACAGTTACCAAAACCCAGAAAGGAGCTGATCCCGAAGGACGATGGATTAAAAAGTCGGGAGTAACAAGATTTGGTTACAAGAAACACACTGTTACCGATGAAGAGGGGTTGATTTTGGGAATTTTAACTACACCAGCCAACGTGAATGAAATCAGCAATCTGGAAGAAGTCTTGGATACTGCTGATTTGCCAGAAGGCATTCATTTAAATGCAGACAAAGGATACGCATCGGCTAAAAATGAAGAGCTTCTTGAAGCAAGGAAAATTAAAAGCAGAATATTGCACCGAGCTAGAAAAGGAAAGCCACTCACTGAAAGAGAAAAATTACGCAACAAATTAATTGGAAAAACCCGCTTCAAAATAGAACGAACATTTGGAAGTATTAAGCGGTGGTTCAACTCAACACACACTAGGTATAAAGGAATGGCTAAAACGCATACTCAAAACCTGATCGAAGCAATCGCCTATAATCTGTATCGAGCACCTGGGATAGTTGCGTCCAATTCATTCAAAATGTCAAAATAGGGGTTGAAAAGGGTCAGAATATGACCTTTTGGAATAGAAAAATTGAAATAATGATCAGAAATTGAATTTATTTGACAGAATTTTAGTTATTCAAATGAAATAATAGAAAGTGGAGTATTTTGCAACGGTCTTTTAATTTAAATATAATCAAAAGACAAAAAAAGGGACTCGAAAGCCCCCTTTAAACTAAACCACTATGAAAGATTAATGTTCATGACAATGAACGGTATAATTTCCGGTTGAATCGGAGTAGCCATTTGCTTCCAAATTTTCTAATTCATCTCCACATTTCTCCCCCAATTCAACTTCTACACCAGCCTTGTCGTAATGACATTCATGGCATTTGTTTTTATTGCAAGAAAGAAGAAAAGTACTCACACTTAATAAAGCTAGGATTCC
>JBIPMW010000422.1:0-2636 GCA_044376455.1 Crocinitomicaceae bacterium
AACCCGCCGCGCCCACCTGATGGAGGCCTCGGCGCATTTCGCAGCGCTGGTGGTGGCCGACAGCGGCGCCGGGCCCAGTGCTTGATGACCAGATGGCGGGCGATCTCAGGGGCTGACCAGCCGCCCCGGCGCCCGCCTGCGTGAGGCCATCGTCCTGGCCCCCACCCACCGAGCGCAGCTGCAGGGCGCCTCCTTCAGGATGATGTTGATCGTGCCGGCCACGGCCTGCATGCTTTGCTCCGCTGTGGGTGCGCGCGGCACCTCGATGCGCTCGATCTGCGACGGGCTCAGCTGGTCGAGGTTGAAGCCCTGCGGCGCCGGGACTCCGTTGATGAGGATCTGCGTGTAGCCCGCGCCCAAGCCCCGCTTCCGCGGCCCGCCCGAGCCCACGTTGACGCCCGGCAGGCGTCGCAGCAAGTCCAGCGCGTTGGTGTCACCGAAGCGGTCGAGTTCCTCGCGTCCGCAGATCTGTCCCCGCGTCAAGCGGTCTCGGCCGGCGAAGGTCATGTGGTCGGCATCTTCGAGCACGAGCTGCGCGTTGTGGCCTGTCGGCGCTGCATCTCGTCGAGCGCGAAGACCGCGTCTTCAAGCCGAGCCAGCAGCTGCTCGGGCCCGGCAGCCCGGCGCAGGCCTGCCTGGTCGCTGAAGCTGCGCGCCACCCTGCGCACGGCCTCGAGGTCGCTGCCCGGGTGCTGCAGATGCACCACCACAAGGCCCGCCGCGCATCAGGCCTGACCCCATCGTTCGCCGCCCGCCGCCGTTCCGCCCAGGCCGTGCGAGAACAACATCACCGGCCGGCCGCCTGGCGGCATGGGCACGGTCTCGGCAGGCCAGCGGATGTGTACCGGTACGTTGCGCTGGCGGGCACGGTCCAGCCAGGTGTCGTCTTCGGTGACGCCCGAGGGTCTCGCTTCAGCCTGAGCGGAGACCTGGCCCTGAACTGGGCTCACGGGCAAGAAAGGCGCTGCGGCAGTGCCCAGCATCCACTGGCGTCGGCTGATGTCCATGGCCCGGAAGATGACGCAGCCGCTTTGCTAAGCTGTGTCGGTGTAAGGACATGGGCTTAGCAGGCCGTTTCAGGAGCGCACGAGCATGGGCATCCGTCGAGTGGGCGAGGTCGACATCCAGCCGCTGCACCGGCTGTCCTGCCACTGCGGCAGCGTGGCGCTGGAACTGTCGCTGCCCGAAGGCATCGTCAACCCCCGCCGCTGCGACTGTTCCATCTGCCGCCGCAAGGGGGCTGTGGTGGCGTCGGTGCTGCTCCGCATCGTGCAGGGGCACGAATAGCACCCATGCCCCTCGCCTGGACCCTGGTCGCCCACGCGCCCGAGGATGAGCTGAAGGTCATCGCTGAGGGCGTCTTCTCCCACGGTCGCGCGCAGGCCTGTGACGGGAACGCCGAGCCCATCGCTTGCCTGGTGCGTGACGGCCCCCGCGTGGTCGCGGGCGGGACGGGCCGCACCGAATACCGGCGTCTGTTCGTGAGCCACCTTTGGGTGGCCGAGGACCTGCGGCGGCAGGGTCTGGCGCGGCGCATCCTGCAGGCCTTGGAGTCTGAGGCGATACACCGCGGCTGTAGCGACGCCCTCATCGAGACGCTGGACGACGGCGTGGCGGCCGTCTACGGCCAGCTCGGCTACCGGAGCGTAGCCGTCGTCACGGGCTATGTTGGCCCCTTCAACCGGCACATCCTGCTCAAGCTTCTCAACCCACCAGCCATCGAACCATGGACCTGATTGATCGACTGTGCCGTGAGGTCTGCGTCGGCGACGCGCATCGGCTTCCCGCGCGACCGCGACGATCAGACCGCCTTCCGCGAAGAGATCACCATCGCCTTCGGCGCGCGCTCTTCAGCCTGCGATCTTCCACCTCAGCTATTAGTATCCAGAATGCATTCTTTTCTGCTAACTGACAGACGAGTGGAGACGCCTGTGGCCCACCCCCACGAAGCCATCCCGACGCTACGAGTTGTCGATGCCCCGGCCGCTGCCGCCTGGTACGCCAGGCTCGGCTTTGCCGAAGATTGGCGACACCAGCACGGGCCGGGATTGCCTTGGTTCATCTCCATCAGCACGCCCGAAGGTGCCACGCTGTTCCTGATCGAGGACGAGGGCGACTGCTCCCCGCGGGGTAACGTGTTCCTGTCACGCACGACATCGCGTCTGCAGAAGCGGCCCTGCAGGTGACCGCGCAGGTGATGCCTTGGGGCGACCGGGAACTGAGCGTGTTCGACCCCAACAAGAGGGTGATGGTGCGACCGGCGACGATTGGCGCATGATGGCGCCTGTGTGCCGACTCCGTGGGCGAGGTGGTGCAACAGCACTTGGAACCGGCGCGGTCACCGCAGCCAGTTGTTCGTTGCGGACGCTGAAAGTCTCGCGGCTGCGTCCCACCCTGCGGCGGCACCTTCATCCATAGGCCATTGAAGCCCCACATGCTCCACCACCTCTCCCTTGGCGCACTGGACATTGACCGCGCCGCGCGCTTCTATGACGCCGTGCTCGCGCAGCTCGGATACGTGCGGGTGTGGACCGATTTGCGCGCCGGAGAGGACGGGCAGGCCGTCGGCTACGGCCCGCCCGGTTCGGGTGACAAGCTCTGCATCAAGCAGGTGACTGCGCCGGTGCCCGTGATCC
>JBIPMW010000306.1:0-2633 GCA_044376455.1 Crocinitomicaceae bacterium
GTCGGCCACCCGGACGCCGGTCAGCGTCCGCCCGTCGCCTTCCAGGCCCGAGAGCTGGTAGGGAACGACCAGCTCGATCCGGCCCGCCTTCGCCAGCTCGTCGAGGCGCGCGGCGCTCTCGGGTGCGGCGCGGAACTTCGCCCGGCGGTGGATCACCTGAACCGACGCCGCGACCTCCGACAGCGAGATCGCCCAGTCGACCGCGCTGTCCCCGCCGCCGGCGATGACGACGCGCTTGCCGGCGAAGTCCTGCCGCCGCTTGACCAGATAGAAGACCGACGTTCCCTCGTAGCCGGCGATGCCGTCGAGCGGCGGCTTGTTCGGGCCGAACGCCCCGACGCCCGCCGCGAGGATGACGCAGCGCGCGTCGATCGCCGTGCCCGCGTCGGTCACGAGCAGCCACCGCTCCTCGGCCGTGCGGGTGAGCGAGACCACCTGCTGGCCGAGGTGGTAGACGGGATCGAAGGGCGACGCCTGCTCCGCCAGCCGGTCGATCAGCACGCCCGCGTCGATGGCGGGGTGGCCGGGGATGTCGTAGATCGGCTTTTCCGGATAGAGGGCGCTGCACTGGCCGCCCACCATCTCCAGCGCGTCGACCACGTGGCACTTGAGGCGAAGCATGCCGCACTCGAAGATCGCGAACAGGCCCACGGGACCCGCCCCGATGATGGCGACGTCGGTGCGGTGAGGAACGGTGGACATGGCGGCTTCCGGCGGGGATCGGTTTCGGGACGGTCGAGGGACGGGCGAAGACATGCCCGCGGACGGCGACGCGTTCAAGTCCGGCACGTTCACGGTCGCGGACGAGGCGGCGACCGCGGCCCTCGCCGCGGCCTTCGCCCGCGGCCTGCGGCCGGGCGACGTGGTGTGCCTGGAGGGCGACCTGGGCGCCGGCAAGACGGCCTTCGCCCGTGCCGCCGTGCGCGCCCTGACCGGCGATCCGGACGAGGAGGTGCCGAGCCCCACCTTCACCCTCGTCCAGACCTATCCGGCGTCCGCCGGCACCGTCTGGCACTTCGACCTCTATCGCCTGTCCGGTCCCGAGGAGGTGTTCGAGCTGGGGTGGGAGGAGGCGACGGCGGACGGGATCGTGCTGGTCGAATGGCCGGGTCGTCTCGGCCCGCTGCTGCCGGCGCGGCGGATCGACGTGACGATCGGGGGGGCGGGCGAGGGGCCGCGGCGGATCGTCGTCGAGCGGCGGGGCTGACCCGTCAGGCGGCGACGCGCTCCACGTCCGCGCCGCACGCGGCCAGCTTCTGCTCCAGCCGCTCGTAGCCGCGGTCGAGGTGGTAGACGCGGTTGATCTCGGTCTCGCCGTCCGCCGCCAGCGCCGCGATCACCAGCGACACCGACGCGCGGAGGTCGGTCGCCATCACCGGCGCACCCGACAGGCGCTTCACGCCCCGGACGACGGCCGAGGCGCCGTGCACGTTGATGTCGGCGCCGAGGCGGCAGAGTTCCGGCACGTGCATGAACCGGTTCTCGAAGATGTTCTCGGTGATCAGCGACGCGCCGTCCGCCACCGTCAGCATGGCCATCATCTGCGCCTGCAGGTCGGTGGGGAAGCCGGGGTGCGGCTCGGTCACCACGTCGATCCCGGTCAGCGGCCCGTTGCGGCGGTGGACGCGGATGCCCTGGTCGGTGCCGGTCACGGTCACGCCGGCCTCGCGCATCTTCTCGACCGCGGCCGAGACGAGGGCGATCGACGTGCCGGTCAGCTCCACCTCGCCGCCGGTCACGGCGGCGGCCATCAGATAGGTGCCCGTCTCGATCCGGTCCGCCAGCACCCGGTGCGAGGCGCCGTGCAGCCGGTCGCGGCCCTGGATCACCATGCGCGACGTGCCGGCGCCCTCGATCGTCGAGCCCATGGCGACGAGGCACGCGGCGAGGTCGACGATCTCCGGCTCCTTCGCCGCGTTCTCGATCACCGTCTCGCCACGCGCCAGCGCGGCGGCCATCATGACGTTCTCGGTGGCACCGACGGACGGGAAGGGGAACGTCACGAGGCCCCCGGTCAGCCCGCGCGGGGCCGACGCCTCGATGTAGCCGTCGATCAGGTCGACGTCGGCGCCGAGCGCCCGGAGGCCGGTCAGGTGGATGTCGACGGGCCGGCTGCCGATGGCGCACCCGCCCGGCTGCGAGACGCGGGCGCGGCCGCAGCGGGCGAGCAGCGGGCCGAGGACGAGGACCGACGCCCGCATCTTGCGCACGATGTCGTAGGGCGCCTCGGTCGAGGCGATGCGGGCTGCCGTCATCACCATCTCGCCCGTCCCGCCGTCGCGGCCGACCAGCACGCCGTGCTGGGCGAGCAGCTGCGTCAGCATGCGGATGTCGGCCAGGTCGGGGACGTTGGCGAGGCGCAGCGCGCCGTCGGTCAGCAGGCTCGCGCACATCAGCGGCAGGGCGGCGTTCTTGGCGCCGGCGATCGGGATCGTGCCGTTGAGCGCACGACCGCCGCGGATGCGGATCTTGTCCATGGAAAAGAGCCTTTCGATCGACGCCCGCGCCGGACGATCCGGACCACCACGCCCGAATCATGCCCAGGTCGTTCCTGGAGTTCAAGAATAAGATTGTGCCCTAACTGTGACCTTCACATGGGAAATTCGACTTCTTAAGTTCTCGACGACGGGTCC
>JBIPMW010000004.1:0-24140 GCA_044376455.1 Crocinitomicaceae bacterium
CTGTCTGTTCGGTGGAGGTGTATTGATGATACTGAGGTCTCGGGCGCCCATCAATGAAAATTGGAGTGTCCTTGGGATAGGTGTGGCCGTAAGGGTAAGCGTATCTACAGTTGCTCTGAGCGTTTTTAGTTTGTCTTTCACCGCGACCCCAAATTTTTGTTCCTCATCGATGATCATGAGGCCGAGGTCCTTGAATTTGACGCGTTCGGCAACCAATGCATGTGTACCAATTAATATATCAATTTGGCCAGCCGCTAGTTTTTTGAGTGTTTCAGTGATCTCTTTGGCCGATTTAAATCGATTGATGTAATCGATATTGACCGGGAAACCCGCCAAACGACTTTTAAAACTGCGGTAATGTTGTAGAGAGAGTATGGTGGTGGGCACAAGCACCGCCACTTGTTTGGAATCAGTTACGGCTTTAAAAGCAGCACGTATGGCGACTTCTGTTTTTCCAAAACCGACATCGCCACAAACCAAGCGGTCCATAGGGCGAGCTGCCTCCATATCTCGTTTGATGTCTTGGGTGGCTTTGAACTGATCTGGGGTATCTTCAAACATGAAAGAGGCCTCCAGCTCATTTTGCAAATAACTATCTGGAGCAAATGCAAAACCTGGCTTACTGCGTCTTTGCGCATAAAGTTTGATCAAATCAAAGGCCAATTCTTTGATCTTCTTTTTGGTCTTGTTCTTTAGATTAGACCAAGCTTGCGTTCCTAGTTTATTGAGTGTTGGAGCGCTACCTTCTTTACCTGTGAACTTTGAAATACGGTGTAAGGAGTGAATGCCAACATACAACACATCGCCATCTTTGTAAACCAAACGTATGGCTTCTTGAGGTTTGCCATTGACGTCAATGGTTTCAAGACCTGAAAACTGCCCTACACCATGATCTATATGCGTGACGTAATCGCCCTTTTGGAGTTGATAGATCTCTTTGAGCGTGAGGGCTTGTTTGGCTTGTTTAAATCCTTCTTTGAGTCTGAAGCGGTGGTAGCGTTCAAAGAGCTGGTGATCAGTATAACAGACCAATTTAAGTTCTGGACTGATGAAACCTTCATGCAAGGCAATCGGTAATGCACTGAATTCGCCTTCTTCGCCTATATCCTTAAAAATTTGATAAAGGCGCTCAATTTGCTGAGGCTGATTTGAAAAAATCAAGTTTTGATAGCCAGCAGCTTTACGGGCTTTAAGATCTGTATTTAATCTTTCAAAATCTTTGTTGAAACTCGGTTGAGGTAATGTTTCAAAAACTTCTTGATGGGTGTGTTTAAAATAATAAACCGGACCATATTCTACCAAGCGGTAGTTTGCTATCTGTTGTTGCCATTCCAGATGTGAAAGGTAACGTTCATTAGGTAAGGCATGCTTGACAGGAGTATCTATTTTGGCATGGATTTCTACAGCCTTTTCGTATTCCTTTTTAATGATTTCTTGGGTGCGCTCGGCATCCGATATCCAAACAACTGCTTGTGACCCAACAAATCCTAAAATATTTTCTTGGATCTCAATACTTAAACCTGTTTGGATATTGGGAATTACATTAAAGAAATGATGACTGGCTATGGATAACTGATTGGCCGCATCAAAGGTTCGGATGCTCTCGACTTCATCTCCAAAAAACTCGATGCGAAACGGATGCTCATTTGCAAAAGAAAAAACATCTAGGATCCCGCCTCTGATGGAAAACTGCCCCGGTTCATAAACGAAATCAACGCGGTCAAATTGGTATTCAAGTAAGAGGTCATTTAAAAAATCCGTGCTGTATTGCTTACCCACCTCAAGGCGCATGGTATGCTTGACAAGATTCTTTTTGCTCGGGATTTTCTCAAAAAGCGCTTCAGGATACGTAACTATCCAAGCATTTTTGTGCTCGCTGAGTCTTTCGAGTACTTCAGCACGTGTAACGACATTGGCGTTGTCGGTTTGTTCTTGTTGATACGGAACCCTATACGATGCCGGATAAAAAAACAAGCGTTTATCGGCTGGAAACAGCCCTTCGAGGTCATTTAAAAAGTAGGCCGCTTCTTCTTTGTCTGATAAAATAAAGAGGTGAACTCCGGGTACTTGCTGTGCAACCGTTGCACTCATGAATGCCTTTGCAGAACCAACAAGGCCTTTCCAATGTAACTTGGCTGCCTCGTTTTGAAGATGTGCTGCGCTGCGATCTAATGCAGGATGTTTGGCAAGCTCTTTGATGAATGTAGCAAGTTCCATAGGGGATTGCAAAATTAACGAAAGTATCTCCTTTGTGACTAAAAATGTGACGAATTCAAGCTAAAACGTTTGAAATAACAATTCAGTGTGAATATCTCCAAGAATTATCAAGTAGGTGCCACTCCTCTTTGAGTAATTTTATCGAACTAAAATAGACAGCAATTATGAAGTTTTCCGTGAAATCCACCTTAACACTTGCCTTTTTAACAAGCACTAATTTTCTTTTTGCCCAAGGCGATACTACAGCAACCTCAGCCGGTTTTAAAACCGTTGAAGAAATTTCTGCAATCGACTTTTTAATGAAAGGTGGTGTCTTTCTCATTCCTATTGTATTGCTTTTGTTCTATACAACTTACATTGCCGTTGAGCGCTTTTTGTACATCCGCCGCATGACCAAACAAAATATGTTCTTGATGAGCGAATTGCAAACGCAATTAAATAGTGGTAATATGAATGGCGCACTTGATGTTGTCAACCGCGATCAAACAGCATTTGGTTCGGTTGTCAAAGAAGGCGTGCAGTCTATCGGCCGACCTATCCCACAAATTGAAGCCAACATGGAAAAAGTTGCCAATATCGAAATTGGCAAGATGGAAAGAAATATCAACCACCTCGGACTCATTGCCGGTATCGCACCTACACTTGGTTTTATCGGAACCATTTCTGGGGTAATTAAAATTTTCTACAGCATCTCAATTTCTGAAAACGTATCTATCGGAAACATTTCAGGTGGTCTTTACGAAAAAATGATTTCCTCAGGTTCTGGTCTTGTTGTAGGTATCCTCGCCTTTACTGCATATCACCTTTTGAATGGCATCATTGATAACTACGCTTTAGCCATTCAAAAAATCAACTTAGAATTCGTCAAATTAATCCGCCCAAGCGATGCCAATAAAGCGTAACCGAAGGTTTCATGCCGAGGTAGCTACATCGGCACTGAGCGACATCATGTTCTTCTTGTTATTGTTCTTTTTGATCATCTCGACCCTAGCCAATCCCAACGTGATTAAAGTGCCATTGCCGAAATCCGATGCCAACGAAAAGACACAACAACAGCACGTAACCCTGACTGTGAAGTTTGATGAAAATCAACAGCGTCATTTCTATGTTGACAACGATGAAGTTGCCCTTGATCAATTAGAAGGGATTTTGGTGGCTGAAACCAAAAAAATTGGAGACAACACCGTCATCATTCGTTTACCTTTTGACGCTCAAGTTCAAGAGTTGGTCGATTTACTGAAAATCGGCATGCTCAATGACCTTAAAATGATCATTGCCACTAAAGAAGGATAACCCCATTGAAGGAGTAAGAAAATGGATCAATTACAATTAGACTACATTGAAGCCAAACAAGACGCGCGTAAATCTCTGATTTATAGCACTATTTGGCTACTATTCTTACTGCTCATTTCGTTTATCATCAAATTTGATGCCCGCCAAGATGCGCTTGTAGATACACCGCCCTTGCGCTCAGACGAAGTGATAGAAGAATTCCAAATTGACAACGTTACACTAGACGACGTTTCTGGCGGAAGCCGTGGAGGTGGAACACCTGGTTCCGGGCGCATTGCCCCACCCGCTGAGCAAACTGAAAGAGTTTCTACCGCTGCACAAAGTGATTTTACGCACAATAGTGGGAACTCCAACAACCATAACTCACCAAATGCTACCAATGCAAGTTCAACAACTCAAAGCACCAATTATTTTGGTAGTGGGGGTAGTGGCCGCGGAGATGGCCCTGGAAACGGACCATTTGGCGGGCCTGGAAACGGCATTGAAGGAGACGGCCCTGGCACTAGTCGTGGTTCTGGCAAAGGCCGAGTTCGACTCAACAACGTATCTCTTCCAAACTATGAACTAGATTTCGAGTGTCGTATTATGTTTAAATTACAAGTAGACAGTGACGGTAAAGTGGTTGGTGTTAGAACAGTGAAATCCGTGACTACTTGTGTAGAAGATCGGATCATTAATGACATCAAGGAGCGCATCAAGCGTGAAGTCAAGTGCAATAAAGATCCAGGAGCACCGCTCGTTGAGATGGATTATACCATAAAGTTGGTGCCAAGAGGCTAAAGCCCCATGGCTTTTTCTACCATTAGCTTCGAGCCAATATAAAAGCCAACTCTTTGGTGAAGTTGTGTAGGTTTGATTTCTAAAATTCTGTTTTTTCCGTCCGTAGCCAAACCTCCAGCCTGTTCTGCTATGAAAGCAAGCGGGTTACATTCATATAACAAGCGCAAACGACCTTGGGGGGCTGATGGTACTGTCGGATAAATATAAATGCCTCCTTTGATCAGGTTGCGGTGGAAGTCGGCGACTAAAGAACCAATGTAACGACCAGAATAAGGTTTTCCGGTCTGATTCTCGTCGGACTGACAATAAGAGATATAAGCACGTAAAGTTGGGTCAAAATCGTTGAGATTTCCCTCATTGACCGAATAAAGACGCCCATTTTCAGGCATGCGCATCTCGGGATGGGATAAAAAGAATTCACCAATAGCTGGGTCCAGTGTAAAACCATTGACCCCATTTCCTGTCGTATAAACCAAAATGGTAGAAGATCCATACAACACATAGCCAGCTGCTACTTGTTGCTCACCTGACTGAAGCACGTCGTCAAGGGTAGCCGAGGTTCCGTTTGGTGAGATGCGTCGGTAAATTGAAAAAATGGTGCCAATCGAAACGTTGACGTCTATGTTTGATGAACCATCTAGTGGATCAAAAAGGACAACATAATTTCCTTTTTTAGCTGTTTCGGATTGAAAAGCGAGGTAATCATCGTTTTCTTCTGAAGCAACACCGCAAACTTCGCCTCCATTTTCAAAGGCCCTAATAAATGCTTCGTCGGCAACTACGTCGAGTTTTTGTTGTTCTTCGCCCTGCACGTTCTGACCTCCTTGTGCACCTAGTATGTGGTCAACCAGACCAGCCTTGCGTACATCGTTAGAAACAATTTTCGCCGCTAAAGCAATGTCGTTCAAAAGTCTGGAGAGTTCACCACTGGCAAAAGGAAAATCTTTTTGCTTGGCTACTATAAATTCGTGAAGTGTTGTCAGTTTTGACATACTTACATTGAGAACATGTTGCTGTAGTCAGTGCCCAGATGAATTGGGTTGACAATAAGTGTTGGAATGAGCGCATCATTGGTGATGATATACTGCTCATGATTGGAAGTTAAAGCTGCAAAAATGTTGTTGCGATTTAAGTTCATGATGGCGATGAGGTCTGCGTCGACACTCACGGCATACTTAACCACTTCTTTGTCAAAACCAGCACTAGGAACCACCGCACTTGTCATTTCAATGCCGCGATCTTTGAAGAAACTTTCTGAGAAAGTAATGTTTGAACGTACTTGATGACGTAAAAATTCGTCGGATTCGTCTGGAGTGACTACGTGTACTTTTGAATTGAAATACTTTGCCAAATTCGCGACAATAGAAAGCTTTTGTTTGGTCTCTTTGTGGAGGTCCATAGGAACGACAATTGAGTCATAGCCCGTTGCTTTTACTGCTTTCTCTTGGACAATAATAAATGGGACTTGAGAGCTGGTCACAACTTTAAGTGCATGGCTACCGGTAATGTGCTGCCAACCGTGTGCTCCGTGAGTTCCCATCACGATGAGTTCGGCTTGGTGTTCGGCTGCAAAAGCGCCAATATCTTCAAAAATACTTCCTATGCGCACGTTCGGGTGAATTTTGACCCCTTCGTGATCGTGTTTACCGATGATGTTCTCAAGTTGAGCTAAGGCCTCTGGGATTTGGGTGTCTTTGGAAACAACATGTAGCAGTTGAATCTCGGCACCTAATGGCTTTGCTGTTGCAATGGCGTGTTGTAAGGCGATGTCGGCCACGGGGGTAAAATCTTGAGGAACAATGAACGTTTTAGTTTGCATAGTGGTGTTTTTTACAAATTTAAGACAAAGTGAAGTAAGAACGCACTACTTTTCTCTTTATTTTTGTGTGAAGCCTACTCTAACATAAGCTACTTGGTTCATGCCTATTATCGGAAAATTAATTCAACGGAGTACCGCGATCAGTTTCAAAAGAATTTCGCGCAAAAGTCCTGATTACAAGCAGCAATTAGAAGCCCTCAGGCAAAATATCGAGGTGGCAAAAAAAACCAAATTTGGGCTTGCGCATCACTTTGCAAGTTTGCTTCAACGTACCGATTTTGTTTCCCGGTACCAACAACAAGTTCCAATTACTGAATACGACACCTACTACACTGAGTGGCTGGAGGCGGCCATCATAGGTGCCAAGGATCATATTTGGCCCGGACGTATCAAATACTATGCACTCTCTTCAGGTACAACAGGTGCACCAAGCAAGCGTATTCCCGTTACTACTGAAATGATCCGTTCTTTTCAACGGGTTTCTTTGCGACAATTTTCTGTACTTCACGAGCTGAATTTATCAGATTCGTTTTACGGGTCAAAAGTGTTAGCTGTAGGTGGATCTACGAAACTTAAAAAGGTGGGTACTCACTTTGAAGGTGACCTCAGCGGTATCCTCAAAAAACACACCTCCCTTATTGCAGCTCCATTTGCAAAGCCTAATAAAAAAATTACCCACCTTAAAGATTGGAAAGCCAAACTTCCTTTGATGGTTGAACAAGCGCCAAAGTGGAATATCGGCATTATGGCGGGCATACCGAGCTGGTGCGTCTTGTTACTCGAGGAAATCGTAAAACATTATCAACTTAAAAACATCCATGAAATTTGGCCCAACTTTAAAGTGTATGTGCACGGAGGTGTTTACATGGATCCATTTGTGGAGCGTCTTAAAAAAGTGTGCGGTGAACCCGTCATTTTACTGGACACCTATTTAGCAAGTGAGGGCTATTTTGGTTACCAAATCAGTCCAAAACGGAAAGGAATGAAACTCTTGCTTAACAATAGCATTTTCTTTGAATTCATACCGTTCAATGCAGCCTATTTCACAGAGTCAGGGGAACTAAAAAATAAGCACCTTGCCTATACCATCAGCGAGGTAAAACCCAACATTGACTACGCCATGGTCATCAGTACCAATGCAGGTCTTTGGCGTTACATGCTCGGCGATTTAGTGCGTTTTGTTGACACTTCCACACAAGAGATCATCATCTCGGGGCGCATCAAGCAGTACTTGAGTATTTGCGGTGAGCACCTGACACTAGATAACATCAACCAAGCAATGGTACAAGTGAGTAAAGCACATGGTTTGTCATTTTCAGAATACACTATTTTTGCCGATGAATCGAGCTACCAACACTGTTGGTTTATAGGTTGCGACGATGCCGAAGCCTCTTGCGCACTCATCAGTGAAATTGATGAAAAATTACAGGTGGTCAATGATGATTATGCCTATGTGCGCAAACACAATATGCCTGCCCCCAGTTTAAAAATCCTACCTACTAAAGTATTTTACGATTACTTAGAAAGCATTAATAAACTAGGTGCTCAAAATAAAATCCCGAGAGTGATGAATAAAAACCAGGCCACTCAATGGACCAAATTTCTTAGCGCAAACGGTTACCTTTAAACAACGAATGTTTTCCAAACGTATAGCTGACATTCATTTCAATAGAATGTCTGTAGGCCGATGCCAAACGCCCAAAATCGGCATCGTAAGATAAGCCTAAATCAAAAGCGCCAAAATCTATGGCGACGTATGGCGATACGGCTGCCGTTGATCTAAAGTAGAGGCCTGCCGTTAAAAAACGGTTAGTCACCTCGTTTGTAATTTGAGATGCCCCTCTCATTTGAAAGCGGTACAATGCGCCAAAAATGGCTTCTTGATGTGTGCCTTGTCTAATGTATGCCAAGTTAAATTTCAAGGATGAAACTTCGTTGAGCCCCAATGAAAATTGCGAATAAGCTACCAGCTTCTGATAAAGGCGGTCGGCAGACAAGGAATTGTATTGCAAGACTGGCTTATTGACATGCAGTAAGGATAGGCCTGTGGTGAGGGCCCATTGCCCATTTTTTAATTCGCCCCTCGTATTAGGCTCATATCTGTAAGCCAAACCAAGGCCTGCATCAACAAAAGAAAAGCTCACAAAATCGTTTTCTTCACCGGAAAAAACATTGGGGTCAATTGTGCTGCCATTCCATTGCGAGTAATAGAGCAATTTGCTAAAATCAGCACTGCGTTGCTGAATTGCTGTTTGTAATCCGGCATCTAGCCAATGGCCTTTTGCCAGTGGTAAATGTCCGCTCACGGAAAGACCAAAAGAGCGCTGCGTCATGCGTGAATCACCACCGACGTCATTGCTAAAGGAGGGTGCAATACCGACATACGCCCGATCTTTGGATAAATTGCGGCCAGGCGTGAATTCAGCCATGCCATAACTGGTAAGAAATTGCGTACCTGTACCGATCCATTGATTGCGGTTCAATAAACTGATGCGTTCGTAGCCCTTGTATGCTCCTACAAATGCAGGATTCAAATATGGTAAACTACGGTCTATTTGAGTCAGGTGGAAATCTTGGGCATTCAATGGCACCATAAAGCCAAGCATCCAAAGAGAAAAGAATATGCTGGAACAAAACTTCATACTATCGAATCAAGGTGATGTTACCAGTAAATTTCTTAGTGGCACCAGTATCGTAGGTGACATCGCAGATGTAAGCATATATGCCGCTGTTGCATGGCTTGCCTTTGTATGTACCATCCCATTTGAATTGCTTGTTGTCCGATTCGAAAATAAGATTGCCCCAGCGGTCGAAAACTTTGAAGCTCAAACTTTCGATGTCTTTTCCAGCAATGACTTGGTACACCTCATTGAGGTTGTTTCCTACCCCATTCGGCGAAAATGCAGTTGGGAAGTAAATCCCTATTGCACATTCAGGGCTACTGCCATCGGGATCGCATGGATCCAGCGGATTGCTACCGTTGGTTACTTCTGTGCCGTCATTGATACCGTCGCCGTCTGTATCGGGATTGGTTGGATTGGTACCTAAGACACCCTCTTGGGCATCCGTAAGGCCATCAAAATCGGTGTCAATTTGGCAACCAGGCAAGGTGTCGTCTGGATCACAAGGGTTGAGTGGATCCGACCCGTTGGTCACTTCTTGGCCGTCATTCTGACCATCACCATCTGTATCGGGATTCGTAGGATTGGTGCCAGAGGTTGCTTCTTGACTATTGGTTAATCCATCGCTATCTTGATCGCATGGTCCGGCATTTGTATTCGGGATACATGGGTCAGTATTATTTGGATCGAGCTCGTCCATGACGCCATCACCGTCGGTATCAACAATTGAGGACTCTAGCGCATCAATTATGCCGTCGCCATCGGTATCTGTCGGTGAACCAACGTTTCCTATTTCAGCGCAGTCATTTTCACCATCGCCATCGGTATCCGGGTTGCTTTGATCTGTGCCAACTAAATTTTCATCTACATTTAAGCAACCATCGCCATCTACATCCGGAACATCCGGGATAAATACAGCTACGATAGTTTCTGGACCATTAATGGTAATGGTATTGTTGGCCGTAGTTGCAGGAAGTGCTAATGGGCCCGTGGTGACCGTCCAGTGGCTAAACACAAAACCCGGTGCGGGCGTTGGGGACAGTAATGTTTGAATGCCGCCAAAATATTCGGTAACCCAGGCATAATTTGGTGGATTCACTGAATTCACTTGTATGGTACCCGCACCTGCCGGACTTACATCAAAGGTTACCGGATAAGGCCCTGTCAGTTGATAGCAATCGATCAGACCTTGCTCTAGTGCCAAACAGCGTTGGTTGATGAAATTGCGAAGTTGTGTCACTCGAGATTGCCAGCCTGAATAGCTTCCTCCCCACTTGGCACAATGTGCTGTCATTTCTGGGTCAAGTTCGTTGACCATACTATCTAACAGTGCCAACATACTTGCACAACTAAATGACGTATTGATCAAATCGATATAACGCGTGATGTAATATTGTTCTACAACTGGGTTTTCATTGATGAGTTTTTCTAAAATATCGGTGTGGCCTTGCCCACCGGGATTGGGTAGGTTTTCTGCGTTGCAAGGGTCAGCATTTGCGCTTGGATCAGGAATCCCGGTGTAATTGATATAGTGGCCAAATGTCGCATCCATATCCCATAGCGCATACCCCCATTTTTTATGGTTTCCTGTTGTATCGAGTCCTCTCCACCACGCCGTATTCCAATTCAACCAGTCCTGATTAACGGTGTATGAATTGATCATAAAGTAATCGGCAAGTGATTTCCAACTAAATAAAGAATCGACATAATTAAAATTTGCAGGATTCCCCATGTTGTTGGTAAGAATATAGTTCTTTAGATTGTTCCAAGCCGGCAGCGCATTTGGAGAGCCATATTCTTGCCAAGTTCCACCCCAAGTTTTGAGGTAATGCATATTGAATTTATCTTGACCGTAATAATAATCAGCATAATCATGGTCATCGGCTTTTTCTCGGATCTCGTAGACACCCCAATAACTGCCATTGAGATAAACCACGGCAGGTCTCCAGGTGCGCTCATCGAGCTTCATATCTGCACGAATTGACAATGTATGGATAAAGGCGTCACGAATATGTGCTCCTTGTTCAAACGGATAATTATCACTTGCGCCCGGCTTTAAAATGACACGTTGGAAGGCATCGCGGTCTTTTTCTGGGAAAATTTCGTGTTCGAGGTCGCCGTTATGGCCATATTGATCTCGGCAAATGAAGTCAAATCCGCGCTGAGGATAAGACCAGGAATCATTGCCATGTTTGTTGAAGTCACCTTCAGATTCATCAATAAAGGAACCATCTTGCTCAAAAAGTTCAAATGCACCAATCCGATTTGGTGGGTTTTGGCTACCATTTGCCACTAAGCTATATACACCTTGCGAACAAACAGATACTACAGGAATCGTATGATTGACATTGACAAAATAAGTATTGGTTTCGATAAATGAACTGAGGGTAGTGCCAAATGCTGCAGCACGCAATACTTTGGTGCTTGGGATGTTGATTGGGCCGGAATATACCGTTGAGGTAGCTGTGGGGTCTGAGCCGTCAAGTGTGTAGCGGATGGTGGCCGTAGGGTCAGCGCAAGTAATGCTGACTGTTTGAGCACCTGCATAAAAACCAGGCGCTAAACTAAAAACTGGTTTTGGCGGATAAAAATTAACGGCGCCTGCATTGTTGGCGTTTGGAGTTGGTGTGGTAAATAATTTAAAGTCATTGGCACCATTTGTAGAACGGCCAACCGAATGATTGGCTTTGGTCATGTGCACGATTTTAAAGGAATCTACAACAACAGCGGAAGGATTAGAAAGGATGATCCAATCTCCTTCAGTTTGGGATAAATTGAAGTTAGGGTGATATTGTGTGCCGTTAACGGTGTTTCTTTTGGAGCAAAAAACCATTTTAAAGCCATTAGCCGCGATAGAACCACTCGGTATTTCCCACTTGGTAAGGTTGCTTGGCTTATCTGATAAAAACCAGCCTGTTAAATCGATGGGCGCTCCAGTCGTGTTATAGAGTTCTATCCAGTCTTCGCGTTCACCATAAGCATCTACGATTCCTGTCATGTTAGAACAAGAATATTCATTGACTAGTACTTGGGCTCGGCCATAAAATGCGAAAAGAAATATGAAGGAGAGGAGTCTTGGTTTCATTAAGGCAGGTTTAGCGTGACCAATATTACTGAAATATCAATTTTTATCCAAACAAGCAGACGTAAGAATGTGTTAAAAGTTGTTTTTTTCTTAACATTGCCCTAAAAATTTACTTTCATGAAAAAATTAGCCTTTTTAACCCTTGTTATAAGTGCCCTGTTCTCACTCAGTTCGTGTAAGAAATATGAAGGCGAAGGTGGTCGAAGTCAAATAGTTGGGAAAATCACTGTCAATGAAAAACTGTATGTCAATGGCCTTTTATCACAAACTGTGACCTACCCTGGTGCAACAGAAGATGTCTACATTGTTTACGGAACGCAAGACAGTATTTTCGATGACAAAATTGAATGCAATTATGATGGCACCTTCAGTTTTAAAAATTTATTTCCTGGAACCTATACCGTTTTTGCCTACAACGAAGTATTCAATACCGGAAATAATGTAGGTAATAATGACGACGACTATTATACCAAAGTACCTGTGAAATTTACGATTAAAATCGGTAAAAACGAAGTAAAGGACCTCGGTGAAATCATTGTAACGCGCTAATGAAACGCTTTCTATTCATTATTGGGCTAATTCCTAGTTTGCTCAGTGCGCAAAATTCAACAGTTTTCCAATCTTGGAATGAGCTCGGATTGGCCTACAAAATTGCCAAAAAACAAAGTGTTGGTTTTGACTTTACCTCACGTTTTGATGTCAGTGGCTTACAAACCTACTTCCCTCAGATTTCCTACAAGTACAAAGTCAATAAATACCTCCGACCCTCTCTAGACTACCGTTTGATCGGATCAAAAGATGATTTTGGAAACTACAGCATGCAGCATCGCCTCAATGTAAACCTTCAACTCGCTCATGAAATGAAAAGTTTTGAATTCGGCTTTAGGGTTCGCTATCAATTTTCTGCCGAGCGTTCCACTACTGATCTGGGTTCTGAATTCGGAAATGCATTTCGCTTTAAACCAAGCGTTGCCTACAACTTGAACAATTCAAACATTAGCACAAATGCGGGAATGGAATTTTTCTCTGGCCCAATGGATGGTCAAACTGGGTATCACCTGAATCGCATCCGCTGGAATGTTGGCGTGGCGATTGACCTAAAAGCAGCGGGCGAGCTTGAAATTGCTTATTTGTATGACCAACGCATGAACAGCCCGGGCTCACTTAATCGAGCCATTTTGAATCTTGGCTATAATTACACCATTGCAAAAAAAGATAAGAAGCCGAAAAAAGCGCCACGCAACGGCCGTTTTCTATAAATCTTTTTGGGTTGCTTAATCTTGGTAGTCGTCGGCCGCTAAGCGATCAACCACAACTTGTAAGTTCTCTGCTTTTTTCTGCTGTCGGGATAGAATGGCGGTTTGGGTAAAATATTGGTGCTGATTTAAGAACTTCACTTGTATTTCATCCCATTCTTTTCTGGACTGAATCTTGCCCATTTCGGTCAATTCTTTTCTAAGGTTATCCGCAATCATTTCAAAGTCATCTCGACCCAAATAATCGAGGTCGGCATCACAAATGATTTCTTGTAGTTTATTGATTGGCTTGTGAGGGATTTCCGTCGCATGAATAAGCTCGACAATGGTTTTAACGTGCTGATCCGTAAAACCATATTTTGGTAAAATCTCTTGGGCCATTCTTGCGCCAATACTTTCATTATGGTCATACTTTTCAATGAAACCTGCGTCATGGAAAATTGCTGCCGTTTTCAACAGAAAAAGTCCTTCATCGGTTACGCCCTCAAGCAAGGCAATTCGCTCTATTGATTTGACAACATCTTTGGTGTGTTTGATCGAATGGTAATGGAGACCCTCAGGTAGATTTTTTTCCAAAATATTCATGACGTGGTGCTCTGCTTTGTAGTACTTGATAGAGCTATAGTGGTGGAGCTTTTTAATTTCCTCAAAACGCGAATTTGGGATCAAACCTTCGCCATTGACAGAAAGCTCGGGTTTGATGCGTTGGACCACATACATATCGACTTTCGTTCTCGACTTCGTGAGTGCCTTACCCTTGTAATCGCATTCAAAATAAGGTTCTATGTGCTGAAAAGTATTTCCTGTTATCGTTACTTTCCCCGGCTCGCCGAGCATTTCCATCCGTTGTGCCAAATTCACCGATGAACCCCAAACATCGTAGGCCAAACGAATATTACCAATTATTCCGGCAATTACTGGGCCTGTATTAATGCCCAATCTGATTTCCCAGTAATCTTCGTGATCGGCAATGGCTTCGTACTTGAGTTTATCCATGAACGCTTGGATTTGCAAAGCAGCACAACAAGCATCGATGGGGTTGGTTGAGTTTTCTACTGGGACTCCTCCGGCACACATATAGGCATCTCCGATAGTCTTGATTTTCTCAAGATTATTTGCCTGTATGATTTCATCAAATTTCTGAAAAAGGATATCGAGCTTTGATACAATTCTGCTCGGGGCCATTGACTCTGAAATACGCGTAAACCCAACGACATCAGTGAACATAATAGATACCTGCTTGAAAGCTTGCGCCTTTACTTTTCCGTTGCGTTTGAGCTCTATTACAACCTGAGAAGGTAGTGTATTGAGCAACCATTGTTCGGTGCGGTCCTTTTCTTTTTGCAGCAACGCTTGTTGCTCTACAACCTTATTTTTCTCTTCTTCAAGAAGCCTTTTTTGTTCTTCAATTTTAGTTTTTTGTAACCTGATCTCTTTGGTTCTTTCGGCAATTTTTACCTCCAGTCTCACTTGATTTCTTCGGTTTGACTCGATGCGCCTGCGAATGAAAACCAATACCAATATCAAGACCACGAAAACAAAAAGGCCTGATAACCACCAAGATTTAAAGATAAAAAGCGACAACAAGGAGCCCATCATCATATGGTCAAATTTGGGACTAAATTACGCAGACTCCTCGAAAGAACAGTGAATTTGATTAAATCTTAAAAAACCAACTCATCATCGGTAATGGAAATGAAATATTATCCGTAACGACGCCTGCCAAACTTATTTGAAAAGCTCTGGTATCAGACTTTTGAAAACGCATTCCCGGCATCAAAATCAAAACATTGGCTGCCGGTGGATAAAGTTGCCATACTGGAACCGTCACCGTAGGGTCCCACCAAACATATGAAGATTGAAAAGGTTGATAACCTACCCTGCTTTTGTCTGTATATCTCAAAAACATACAGTCATAAACGAAACTGGTCTTCTTCCCTACTTTAGTTTGACCTGCAAGTCCAATTACCAATGATGTTGCTAGGTTTTTATTTTCAATTTGTTTGATATCTGATAGAGGGACTTGATCAACGGAAGGATAGGTTCCTGGTTGATAAATATATTCTGTTTGTATTTCTTTTGGGCCAAATTTTAAAAAAGCAAAACCCAATGAGAGTGTAATATTGCTAGTTCTTGTTCCTCGTGTAAGCATCCCCCAATGTAAGCCACCAAGACTTTTTGCTTGATTAAAGTAACCAGAGGTACCAATCAATGTGCCAAATCCATAGTTAATTTTAGGGTTTGAAGTACCTCGGGTATATTTAAAAGCAAGGGCAAGCGGAGAGCCAATCCAGGTTGACATCACTCCAACAGAAAAGTCTTTATGGATCGCAAAATGAACTTCAGGGCCATACAAGTTTACCATTGCATAATTTTCTCCTTTTTTAATAGGAAAACAACTGGTGGTAAACTGATAGCGCGTAGCAAATACACCTCCTCCTGTGTATTCACCTTTCTTGACCTCCTCTCTGTAATCTAATGGTTTGATGGATTTAATTTCACTTTTTGGGATGTAGACTTTACCTAGAGATTGTGTCATGATCAAGACCTCTCGGCCATCATCGGACAATAATAACCCGACGTATTCAATACCATTGTTTCGAATAACCAAATACTTGGTTGTATCACTGTTCGTTGATGCGTTAGGTTCAGAATTTGGTACTTGTGCAAAAGCGCTCTGACTTCCGAAGAAGCAGAGCGCTAGTGTCAAGCACAAATGAAATAAATGCTGTTTTTTCATTTGCTCTTAGTTTGATATTTAGGGTTTAATAATAACGCTGCGGATTGTTTTTGTTGATCGGTTGCTTGCTTTTTTGAACATTGAATCCCATGTTGACACCTACGTATCCACCACCTCTTTGAGAACTGTAGAATAAGTTCACAGGAATGTTTAATGCTCCTGCCTGGAAAGTACGACCAAAAGCAATCAGGAATGTTGTTGCCAATGCTTTTTCTCCTCGGCGGTCAAAATTCTTTTCAAATCCATAGCCATAGCCAGGATTAGCAGGGTCTAATGTTGTGTTATTTGGATCACTATTATTTTGAGCAACATAATTTGCCCAATCAGATTCCGAAAAATAACGACCTTCCGTTTCGCCTTCCATCAGAAAATGTTTTTCTGTATCGAAAAAGCCTTGGGAGGTTGAAGAGATCCCGAAACGAGGACCAAACGCAAACTCCCAATTGGCCTTACCAAAACGGAAACCGTTTAACAAAGAGATAGACGGAACAAACTGTCCTTGCTCGAGACCAGATACATTGATGATACCTTCAACTAAAGCAGAAAAATTCTCTGTACCCACATATTGTCCTTCAATTTGATAACCAATCATTGAAGTAAATGGCTGAATCCCTAAACCTCCGTATTTCATTTCACGCGTGGCAAATTCATTGACGCTACCAGTAAGGTATGCAAAGCCAATTCGTGGACCTGAATTATTGATTTTTCCAATGTTGTTAGAAGTAATCACCTCATTTTTAAATGCCAAGCGATCTGTGATGACTTTGTCAACTGTCATTCCGTGCATGTCTGCTAATACGATTTCGATCATACGTTGGATTTCTGTTTCTTGGTTATCAAACTCTCTCACCGAAGATTTGTAAAGTGCTTGATTCTTAACGTCGATGATTTTAATGGTGACAACAATTTTATTACCGAGGCCATCTAGACTTCCTGACATCACGTAATCTACTTTGAGTTCATTTCCAAGCTTTGTCAAGCAACTTTGGCCATAACAACCTGTTTTGTACTCTTCGTTAGCTTTGATCACCTCATTCATGTCAAACTCATCATAAACTTTGTATTTATTGATTTTAATGAGCTCCAGACGCATCATCTTTGCAGCGGCTTCAGGACGAACCGTTAAAGTATTGACGTTGGGGTTTGCAACTGCAATGGTTGCATTGTTTTGAGCCAAATAACTGGTGTTAATTCCAAACAAGATGGCTACAAATAATAAAGCTGAATGTAATTTTTTCGTTTTCATAATATACATTTTGGTTCGACAAAGGAAGGTCAAAATGTACGGTTCAGAAAACTGAATAACGGGTCTAAATATTAATGAGTTGCATTTTTCGCAACTAGGAATGAAATTCGAGGTCGGCTTCTATCTTTTTTCGAAACAGCCCGATGGTTCTTTCAAATTCTGCAAAGTAGTTGCGGCGTTCCTTTTCATTTACTTCAGAAATCAGGCTTGAATTGGCCAATTGTTTATCGATAACTTGCTTGGCATCTTGCACATATTGCGGATCGTTTGTCTGCAAATAGTTCATGATATTATGACTCAGGAATAAACCTTGCTTGTCCTTGCTTTCATAATAAAAGGCGGAGTCGGCGTTAATGGTTTCATTAAAATACATTTCAAAGCGATTACCAGTGGCTGGAATTTGAGTCCCGTAGATGAATTTTTTACCGTGGTCTGCTTGTTCGCGCAAATGCGCTGAAAACATCAAGAGGCGATCACAGAGAAACAATGCATACTGTGGATCTTCAAATTGATTGGATTTATAGTAGTAGAGAATTTGACGTAAGTAGCCACGCATGAGTTCTGGGTCAAAAATCTCAACCGAATGAATGGTGTTGTAGGCCTGAAGAATGGATTTTCCTAATTCAAAAGCGCGCTCCGTTGTTTTTTCATGTCGGAACAAAACATCTTTATAGTCTGGAATTTGCAAATGTGTTTTGGCCCAAAAAAACAATTTGAATCGGACTAACTGTGGGAAATTCAACAACTGAAAAAAATGCGTGTTGTTGATGGTCAACATAATCTTGGGATCCTCAAGGTGTTTGAGTCGCTCAAAAGCTTCTAAAATACCCTCTAGATAAGACTCTAATGAAAAATCATAGGCATTCAGCGGCGTGTATCGGAAAATGACATTGCTTTTTTGCTGTTGGATAAGCGCGTCAAAAGAAATGTCAAATGTTTTACAAAGTCTTTTGATTTCATCGATGGTCAGGGCGGTTTCGTTGCGCATGCGTCGATAGGCAGCATCCATACTAATATGCAACGTTTCGCTCAAAACGAAGCCCAAGGCATCTCCTGGAGCCAACTTTGACTTGATTAATTGAAAGAGTTGATCCTGGGTACTGTCCATTTTTAAAACTTATAAAACCAACTGAGCATTGGGACCGGAAAAGAATAATTATTGGTATAATTTTCCGTATTGGTTTTCACTTCTCTTTTGCCGATAATTCCAGCGAGGGTAACCTGAAAAGCACGGTTCTGGTCCTTTTGAAAGCGCATTCCTGGCATAAAGACAACATTTGTTGCTTTTACCTCAGCAAATGGGTCGCCATAGACAACAGAACTCGGCTGGCCTGTATTTGGGTCGTAGAAATAGTCTATCTGTTGGTAATCAAATATTTTTCTGGTTCGGCCTGTAATGATCATCGCGTCCCAAACAAAACTGGCTTTTTTTCCAACTGCTGTGATTCCTGAAATACCAATGATCGGCGATTGAAAGTTCCCTACTTCATTTTGATAATTAATTGTTTCTGGAATTGGGAAAGAATAAACTCCTTGTTGAAGCACCGCTGCGTAAGTACCTGGTGTGTAGTAAGTGTAATCGTTGGTGAAATTAAAGCCAGAGTTGAAGTACGCATAGCCCAAAGAAATCGTGGCATTGGTGCGGCGCGTGCCGTATGTTGCCATGGCCCAATGTAAGCCGCCGTATCCTTTTCCTTGATTGAAATAACCCGACGAACCAAGTAGGGTCCCGAGACCAAAATTCAATTTAGGATTTTGTGTAGGGATGGTATATTTAAACGCCAACGCGATTGGACTTGCAATCCAAGTAGCCATGACCCCGACACTAAAATTTTGGGCCACCGATAAATGTACTTCAGGACCATATAAATTGACCATTGCGTAATTTTCACCTTTCTGAATAGGAAAAGCATTAGTCGTAAATTGGTAGCGGGTTGTGAATACACCTTGGCCTAAGAACTCACCGGCCCTGTAATCATTTTGGAGGTCAACTTTGGTGATGCTTTTTACCTCAGATTTAGGAATGTAAATTTTTCCCAATTGGCTGGTTTGCAATAAAATTTCACGACCGTCGTCTGATATAATTTGCCCCACATATTCGATGCCATTATTGCGAACAATTAGATATTTTGTAGTGTCTTGTTCTGGAGAAGAAGCGGGTTGTTGTGCTGCTGCTGTAAAGCCAACTAGGACAAAAATAAAGGAGATGAGTGTTTTCATTTTTATTTTAAATTTAAGCAAATTTAGTCATTCGTGTAGGTTCTTTGTACCCGAGGTGAGATACTTGTAAGAATTTCATAAGGAATTGTATTTGCTGCATGCGCAAAGTCTGCGAGGGTTTGATAAGACCCAATGATTTCAACTTCGTCATTCATGGTAACCTCATCAGCTACTTTTACCATGATCATGTCCATGCAAACACGGCCAATTGTTGGGCAAAACTGCCCATTGATAAACACGCCACCCTGTCCGCCACTGAGGCATCTGAAAAAACCATCTGCATAACCTACCGGAATGATGGCTATATTTTGTTTCTTTTGTAGCACCTCAGTACAGCCATAGCCTACACAAGCACCGGCTTCGAGCGTTTTTATCTGCGATATACTGCTGCGCCAAGATATTACAGGTCTTAATTGACTGGTAAACTGAGGGTCATGATTGACTCCAAAGAGTCCAATGCCTAAGCGGACCATATCGTATTGTGCCGCTGGAAAATGTGCTGCACCCTCAGAATTGAGTAAGTGACGCAAAACATGATAAGGCAAAGCGGACATGATTTGTTGGCTGAGTTGCTCAAAAAGTGCAATTTGCTGTGCATTCATTGGATGAGCCGGTTGGTCTGCACAAGCCATGTGGCTGTAAATACTTTTAACCTGAACTTCTGGTTGTGCAAGCAAAGTTTCGACCAGTACATCTATTTCATTTTGTTGCATGCCCAGGCGATGCATTCCTGTATCGAGTTTGATATGAATTGGATAGGCTTCTCTGCCGCGTGCAATCAGTTTACGGATAAAAGTATCGAGGTGTTCTAAACTGTAAATGGCTGGTTCTAACTGCGCATCGATGCAAGTATCGAAGGCCTCGGGCTCGGCATTCATGACAAGAATTGGTGTTTGTATGCCCTGATTTCTGAGTTCGCGTCCTTCATCGGCATAGGCTACCCCTAAATAATTGGCGCCACTGCGCACAAGCTGTGCCACCCATTGCCCATGTCCTGCGCCATAAGCCTGTGCCTTTACCATCACCAACAGCCGCGTTTCTGGACGCAATATTTGCTGATATCGTTTCAGGTTATGGTGCAACGCCGATAAATCGTAGCTGACACTTGTGCTGTGTTTTTTCAAACGCCAATGTTCGAGCAATTTTTCTGTGACTAAATGGTCATTCCCTTTAATCAGCACAACGTGCTCATTTAATTTAGGCAGATCCTGAGTAAGACCTTCCCAAAAATAATACTCCTCAATTCCGTATGCTTTAATCAGGCTTTCGATGGCTGCTCTTTGCGCTTGTTGTTCTGGTTTAAGATAACAACAAACCATTGGATTTTTAACAACAGCAAGCGTTTTTAAATAAGACAAGGACCCTTCAAAAGCGAGTAAATCAAGTGTATATGCATCATTGATTAACACCGAGGCGTTGATTCCTTCAATGGTTTCGAGCCTGAGTGCGAGGCGTGGCAAACTGGCTACATTTTTCTGAGTAATATCGCCAAAATGCAGTGCGCAGGCGAGTGCTATTTTTGCATTTTGAATGCTCACTGGATCCTTAAAAGGAATATGCGCAATAAGCTCATGATTACCTGCTTCACTTTCAACCTGAAGGTTTTCACCATTGATTGTCCATGTGCAGGTCTGCATTAAAGTCTGGATTTCTGCGGCGAACTCTGTTTCGTCTTTGAATTCATTCCCGCGTAGCAAACAATTAGTGACAACACCGTAATGAGGTTGTATCATGGCCTTCAAAGCTGCCATCTCACCTGGTTTCGTAGCTGCTGCTTCGATCAGTGCTAAGTCAGCCTCTAGCGGCAATTCTAATAAAGAAAGCGCAACACCTAACTGGGAATTATAGCTTTTTGGGCTCCTAACCACGTGTAGCTGTCCGGCCAATAGGTGATGAATCCATTCCTTGACTGTCGTCTTTCCCAAAGAACCTGCAATAGCGACTATCGGATATTTGATTTGTTGTCTTCGTGCAATGGCTAATTCTTGTAAGGCTTTTAAAGTATCTGTGACTTGAAAAAAGACAGCTGCGTTGTATTTTTCGCTTGGAATTTTTTCAACAACAAAAAACCGCACACCCAACTCATATGCCTTCCGAATATAATGATGACCATTTTGCTGAGGGCCTTTCAAGGCAAAGAACACGACGCCAGATGTCCGAATAATTTTTCTTGTATCATAAACGACCTCTTGTATCAAATCATTGGAAGTGCTTACCCCTTCAAGTTGGGCACTGAGGATGTGCTGAAAATCTGAAATGGGAATGGCTAGTTTCATGGGTTGTTTTGTTGATAACAAGAACGACAAAGAGGTTTGTATTTTTCAATGGCGCCAACAAGCACTTGCTCTTTTTGTGATACTGTTCGGTGTGAAAAGTGTGCCAAATTACCACAATCGACACAAACCGCATGAACCTTACTAACGTATTCAGCTATTGCCATTAATTGCGGCATTGGTCCAAATGGTTGCCCTAAATAATCCATATCAAGACCAGCAATAATCACACGGGCGCCTTGATTAGCCAACGAAGTACAAATTGGAATGATTTCTGCATCAAAAAATTGGGCTTCATCGATGGCAACAATGTGTTCTCCCTGCCATTTTTCCATGATTTCGTGGGCATTTTGACACCTTACTGCGGCCCAACTTTGACCCACATGGCTCACGACATCTTGACTTGCATAGCGTTCATCAAGACTAGGTTTGACGAGTAAAATAGCTTGATTTGCAAACTGAGCCCGACGCAGCCTTCGGAAAAGTTCTTCGGTCTTGCCCGAGAACATGGATCCGCAAATGACTTCGATTGAACCGAGTTGCGCTTTATCTTTGCTAAATTGCTCTAAAAACATAGTGTCAGTGAATCAGATTGTGAAATGTTTTCTAATTTTGGTTCAGGTTCAATTGGGTTCCCGATTGCACGAAATTAATAAGTTATAAGCAATGTCCGAAAAAACTCCTAATCTAATGATCAAAACTATCCTTGGCCACCTCGAATCTGGTATTGAAAAACTCGAATCTGGCCAATTAAGTCCAGAAGACATGGAATTGCTCGTTGAGGACGCCAAAGAACTCTATGAGCGCATGATCATTATGCGTTACAAAATATACGAGACCAATGTTTTAGGGGTCTCGGCGCCGGTTGTTTCAGCAAGTATCAGACAACCAGAAATTGAAACGCCTATTGACTTATTCGGTGCCATTGACCTTTCTGCAGAACCAGAATTTGAAGTCACTTTTGCCAACGAAGACCCTGAAGTTGAAGCCCAAACGGTTGTTTATCCTTTAGAGGCAGAAACTCAGGAAGAAGAAATTCAAGAGCAGGAGGAAATATTAGAACAAGAAGAAATACTTGAAGACGAGCAAGAAGACGAATTCTTTGAACAAGAGGACTTGATTGAGCAAGAAGATTCAGCAACACAATTTGAAGAAGAATCCGAAGTAGAAGCTGACGAAGAATTGATTGCCGCTGATGAGGACTTGATCGAAGAAAAAGCGGCTGAAGAAGTGCTATTTAATGAAGAACAAAACGAAGATTCATTCGATACAGAACAAGGATCGACTGAAATTCTAGAAGAAGTACCCGCGCCTGAAGAAGCTCCATACGAACCACAATTTTCAGCGAGTCAACCGATTTGGATGGCAGAAATGGAAGCTAACATCAGAGATAACCGCAGCGTTTTCCCACTCGAAACGCTTGCTGGCGCCTTTACGCTCAATGAAAAATTACAATTCATCAATGAGCTTTTTGATGGTTCTTCTGATGATTTTTCTGCTTCAGTAAAACAACTCGATCAATTGGCAAACATGGATGCTGCACGCAACATGCTCACTGAGTTGTCTCAGACTTTCAACTGGGACACCGAATCAGAAATTGTAGAAGATTTCTTGTACAAGATCTGCAGACGACATGCGGCTGGCGCTTAGTGCGGTTGTTCTAATTTTTACCATTGGCTACACTTTTGGCCAATCCTATCCTTACAAAGAGGCCATAGAAGAATTATGTGCTCCGGCATATTCCGGTCGCGGCTACGTTGATCAAGGCGCGCAAAAAGCGGCAGCATACATTGCGCAAGAGTTTCAAAATATTGGCTTAAAACCGCTGCAAAAAAAATCATTTCAGCAATATTTCAGTTTTCCTGTTCAAACCTTTCCCGGAGCTTGCCTATTGATCATTGGATCTGATACCCTTCAGCCCGGCAAAGATTACATCGTAGATCCGGGCGCTGCAGGGACACAAATTCAGCGGCAATATCAATTGGTCTATTGCAACGCAAAGTCGCTCTATCGCAGTGTAAATGCCTTTAAACCCTGCCCTGCTGATCGGATGCTGGTTGTGAAAACTTCCGGCTTTGGTGGAGATACCAATAAAGTCATGCTAGCGCGTCTCAATGAACTCAAGCAGTTTGCAGCCGTCCTTGAAATTACCGCGTCCAAACTCACGTGGTCGGTCAGCCAAACAAGCTTGCCCTACCCTGCTTACACAGCGAAAGAAGCGCTTTTCGAAAGCCAACCTAAAATTGCTACGATTCAGCTCGAAAGCACCTGGATCAAAAAATATAAAAGTAGCAACGTACTGGGCTATTTACCAGCAGCTGAAAATGCAAAGACCAAACCTTATATTGTCCTAACAGCACACTACGATCATTTAGGCCGTATGGGAAAAGAAACTTACTTCCCGGGGGCAAATGACAACGCGTCTGGTATTGGAATGCTTTTGTACTTAGCCCAAGAGTTGAAAAAACAACGCAATCCTAATTACAATTATGTTTTCATCGCCTTTGGTGGAGAGGAAGCCGGTCTAATTGGTTCGGCTTATTTTGTTGAGTACCCATTGCTCCCGCTTGAACAAATTCGCTTCTTATTG
>JBIPMW010000239.1:0-2632 GCA_044376455.1 Crocinitomicaceae bacterium
GGTGGAGTTGGCCCAATGACCATCGCCTCCTTAATGATGAATACTTTAAAAGCCATGGAGCTTAAATCAAAATAAGCCATGCAAGAATTTCAGATAGAAGGCGCTTACATCGAACTGATCGGCTTACTCAAAGCCATGGGCATTGCTGAAACAGGCGGTCAAGCCAAAGCAATTGTAGAAGAAGGCCTCATTTTGCGCAACGGTGAAGTTGAAATGCGCAAACGCGCCAAACTCGTTGTTGGAGATTTGATCGAACTTGAAGACCTTCAAATCAAATTAACTTAACCCGAACTACTTTATCATTCTGAAATCCTGACCCGCTTTGACGTTTAAAACCGTTTCATAAATCAGGCGGATACAATTTTCTACATCCTCTTTTTGAACCATTTCTACGGTTGTGTGCATATAGCGCAACGGCAATGAAATGAGTGCACTTGTGACGCCGTCATTAGAATAAGCAAAAGCATCGGTGTCTGTTCCAGTTGATCTTGAGACAGCAGCTCTTTGGAAAGGAATCTTAGAGGCCTCCGCTGTTGCAATTATATGACGCAAGAATTTATTTTGCACCGCCGGACCATACGTGAGTACTGGCCCTTTACCACCTTGCTGATCGCCATTTTCAATTTTATCAACCATAGGAGTTCCTGTATCATGGCAAACATCGGTAATGAGCGCTAAATTGGGTTTGATGCGGTGCGCCATCATTTCTGCTCCTCTTAAGCCAATTTCTTCTTGCACAGAATTGACGACATAGAGGGTAAAAGGCAATTTCTTTTTGTTTTCTTTCAGTAAACGAGCTACTTCAGCAATCATGAAGCCTCCTACTCTGTTGTCAAGTGCACGGCCAACATACTTGTTTTTGTTCAGAATCATGAACTCGTCTTCAAAAGTGGCCACACAACCTACATGAACACCTAATTTTTCGACCTCTTCTTTACTTGAACAACCACAGTCCAGGAATATATTTTTCATGCTTGGTGTTTCTTCTTTCTGCTGGCGCATGTGAATGGCTGGCCAACCAAAAACCGCTTTCACCAAACCCTTATCCGTATGGATATTGACCCGCTTAGACGGCGCAATCATGTGATCCGAACCGCCATTCCGGCGCAAATAAATAAATCCATCTTTGGTAATGTAATGCACGAACCATGAAATTTCGTCAGCGTGTGCCTCGATGACCACCTTGTATTCATGTCCCGGATTGATGATGCCTGCCACTGAACCGTAAGCATCTGTAATATAATCATCAATATAAGGCTTCAGGTAATCGAGCCAAAGTTGTTGACCAGAGGTTTCAAAACCAGTCGGGCTGGCATTATTAAGATAACTTTCTAAAAATTTTTCAGATTTTGATGTAATGATTTTTTTCATGTTTATCGAATGAGTGTAACGTTTCCTTTGATGATATTTTCTAGGCCACCGACGCAAGTTACTTGGAGGTAATAATCAAAAACATCGGGATCAAGGAGTTTTCCTTTATAGGTGCCATCCCAGCCTTCATTGATTTTGTTAGTTTCCCAAACCAGCTCACCCCAACGATCATAGACCCTGAATACAAATTCATAGATGTACTGACCTCTGACGAATAATTGATCGTTTTTACCATCTTTGTTCGGGCTAAAGGCATTCGGGATATAAACAAAAGGCGCCTGGCAAATGCTATCATAGACTTTAATCAAGACGGTATCCGAACCGCTACAAAAGCCGTCGGAAACTTGTAGCGTAAAAATGCTTGTTTCCGATAAAACTGCAGTAGGACTTTGAACATTAGTTGCACTCAAATTGGTGGCAGGTGTCCAGGAATAATTGTAGGGCCCTGTAGGCTGACCAAGTAATTGCGTGGTCGTATTTGGCAAGATGACTAATGGATCAGCAGTAGCTACAACACTCAGGGGATTCAATGAAGAGACATTGACAAAAATGGAATCTTGCAGCACACAATTCTGTGCAGTCAGAACCGTGACATAAATATTTTGAGCCTGATTGAGCGACACACTCACGGTTTGCTGCCCCTGTCCTGAATTGATGACTGCTGATGGCGACCAAGTTATTTGCTGAGGGGTAAAGCCCATATTGAGTAGCAATTCAATTGGTGTTCCGATACAGCTATTGGTGGGGCCGCTTATGTTTAAATCTTGAGCCTGAATGGTCACCTGAACGCTGTCTGTGGACTCACAGTAATCCGAAACAATTTGCACATAATAATAGCCATTTTGCGGATCCACGATATAAACGTCGCTTCCACCCTGTTGGTTTAATGTATCAGAAAATTGTGAATTAGAGGACCAAATCAATGAATTGTAAATGCCAGAGGTAACGGCACTGAGCGTTGTGTCAATGGACGAACACAACAATAAATCATTGGGGGCGGCAACCGTCAATGCAGGGCCCACTACTATTTGTAAAGTGGCACTTGCCGAACCCTGACAAATCGAATCGGAGATCAGCAAAGCTATTTGATAGGTACCGGGTTGTGTAAAGGTCAGCAGTGGTTCAAAGGTCGTGGAGTCTTGAATTCCGTTGCCGAAATCCCACATAAAGCTTGTTGTGGTGGTAGAATTGTTTTGTATTTGGAGCGTAAAAGGAGCACAGCCTAACGTATCCGAAACTGAAAAATCTGCTTGCAACGGGG
>JBIPMW010000250.1:0-2626 GCA_044376455.1 Crocinitomicaceae bacterium
GCGGGGTTTTGTTTTCGGCTGCCTGTTTTTGTCCTTGCTTTTGTCCCTTTATAGGTGGTGGCGGGGGTGGGTGGGCCCGCTGATCTTTTTTGTTTTTATTTGTTGCAAGTGGCTGGCGCAGTGCTATAATTTAGGCTCAACTTAGAAAGGATAGAGAAATGCTTGATCCAGTACTGCGGGCCAAAGCCCTTGAACTATTGCCCGACAATCATGAAAATGACATTGGCTTTTTGCTAGGCCTTGGCCGTGACTTTGACGCTATGCTTGAGGGCCGGCAATATTGCCGTGACATTTACTTAAATGAATTTGGCTATTCGGTGCATGATTTTTCGCCCAAAGATTTGGCCATCATGTGGGACGGGGATGACGGGTGGGGGATCTTTGCCGACAATGGCTTGGAATGGATTGACGAGACCGGCAATAATCTTGTCTTTGCAACAGAGGCCGAGGCCGCTGAATATTTAGACGAAGTAATAGCAAAAGAATTACAAAAAGAAGTTGAAAAGATCAGTAAATAACGTGCTATAATTCACCCACTGGATCAGCGGATCTAGTGAACTTAAACCCTAGAAAGGATAGAGAAATGACAAGCCCAGTAACCCCGTTTCGCAATGGAATGTTTGGCTCACGTGCAACTGTTCAGGAAGCATTGGACTATTGTGAAAGCCTGATCAATACTTTGGCTCAGACCGATCAAGTTGGCATCCGTGTTGGTTTAGGTGTTTTGCTAAACACCATTGATAATGTAGTGACCCAGTCACAGGGTCCGAAGCCGATCAACGATCAGGCTGATTTACTTATCCAGTTGAGCGGCATGTATGACAAGCTTGTCCGCGATGTGGTTGGCGAAGTAGAAGCCAAGATCATGACCAACGATAAGATTGACGAATCAATTGAAGACTGGATGAAGCACAATCTGCGCGACAAGGTCATGGACATGCTGTCTATGGATGATGTCGATGACCAGATCTCCAACTGGATGTCGAACAACTTTGACCTTGATGACTACAATGTTGACGGGGCAATTGAATCGTGGATGGACAACAACATAGACGATAAAGTTTATGATGCGGTCAACAGTATTTCATTCACTGTTGAAATTGGCCGATAATATCGTGTTATAATTCAAGCTCTAGACCAGCCGGTCTAGAGCAACTTAAACCCTAGAAAGAAGAGAGAACATCATGACTAAAGTCATTACATTAGACGGCCAACGTTATGCATTACCTGAGGGAATGCCATCCAAAGACGTTCAGGCTTTGGCCGGTTTCTTAATCACACTCACTAAGATCGACAGTGAGTGGTCATGGTCTTCAGGCGATGAGACCAACTGGTACTACCCAACAACTGGTGCAAGCATCAGTGTAGAAGACATGGTCCTAACCACACGGGCCGAAGCCAAATCCAAAGCGGCCACGGCCCGTGCTGATTATGAAGCTAAGAAATTAGCGAAAGAAAAGGCAGAGGCCGGTGATCTAGTTGGCCTACACGTGACCCAGTAAGTGCTGGTCAAGGTTGTATGTACATACAACCTTAGGATCACAAACAGGCAGCCGATTCGGCTGCCTGTTTTTTTGACTGGTGGTCTACCCTACTGGGTAGAGTATGACAGGGCCCTAGGGCCCTGTATGCTTAGCATGTTATCCCCTCTCGCGCTATCGGTGTTTTCCCTTACTCTTAATTTTTTCCCTCATGGTGGTGGCGGGGGTGGGTGGGCCCGCCTGTTACCTTTGTCTATGTATTTAGGTCACTTACGTTTAGGGGGGAGGGCCATTTTAGGTACGTCAAGCGCAAGCGAAACCTTCGCCCTGTTTCTGCCAAATTTAGAACCTTTTTAAACTTGGCCTCCCCAAAACACCCCCCTTGTTGTTTTAAATGCAAATGGGGGTTATATTTATGCAAATTTCAAAACGTGGCCCGTGTTCCACGTGAAACAAAACATGCCCAATAATTCAAGCACCCCCGACATCCAAGAAGAACAGCTTCGCCTAGAGCTCCGCCTCAAACTCTTGGAGGCCCAAGAACGTGCAACTTCAGACTTCCTGTCCTTCTGTCAGTACGTGTGGCCGGAAATGTTGGTCGGGGAGCATCACAAACGTATTGCCAAAGCTTTGGACAGAGTCATTTCTGGCGAGTGCAAACGCCTGATGATCGCGATGCCGCCCCGTCATGGTAAGTCACAGATGGGCAGTTATCTGTTCCCAGCGTATTTGATGGGCAAGATGCCTGACACCAAGCTGATCGTGGGATCGCACACCGCGGAACTTGCGCAACGTTTCGGTAGGATGATCCGTAATCTGGTGGATGACGAGAGATATAAGGAGTTGTTCCCAAAGATGGCTCTGTCAGTTGACAGTAAGGCTGCCGGACGGTGGAACACGGCCCAAGGAGGTGAAGCCTTCTTTATCGGTAAGGGCGGCGCGATGACTGGTCGTGGCGGCAATGTTGTTGTGCTGGACGATATTTTGGACGAGCAGGATGCTGTGTCTGAAACGGCGATGGAGAATACGTGGGAGTGGTACACGTCGGGTCCTCGGCAGCGATTGCAGCCGGGTGGTGCAATCATTGTGATTAACACGCGATGGAAAACAGACGATCTTTCGGGGCGCTTGCTCAAGCAGCAGGG
>JBIPMW010000302.1:0-2625 GCA_044376455.1 Crocinitomicaceae bacterium
GGAACCACTCGCCCTTCGCACCCATCGCGCGGCGCTTGCGTCTGCGCCCGGGCGGCCGGGTCGAGCGGTTCGCGGCACGCGCCTGGCGCTGGGTGTCCTCACGCGTGCTGGACATGTCCAGCTTCGACCATTTCGTGCTCAGCAAGCTGCAGCAGCACACGGCCGATGTGATGCACGTGCATGACTTTCCCATGCTGCGCGCAGGGGTCGAGTTCGCGCGCCTTCGCAAGGTGCCGCTGATCTATGACGCACACGAGCTGTACTACGCTCAGGTGCAACTCCCGCTGGCCACGCAGCGCCGCTACAAGGCGGCAGAAAAGCGCTGGATGCGCCATGCCGACCGCAGCATCACGGTCAACCCCTACATCGCCCGGCTGATGGCCGAGCGCTACGGCGTGCCCGAGCCGGCCGTGATCCTGAACGCGGCGCCGCTGCAATCCAAGGCACAGGTGTATCCCCTGCGCGAACGCTTCGGGCTGGGCGCGGATATGCGCATCGTCCTGTACCAGGGCTGGATCTCGGACAACCGCGGCATCGACAAGCTGGTGCTGGCAGCACGGGACTTTGCCCCAGGGACCGTGCTGGTCCTGGTCGGGTACGGTGCCTACCTGGACACCCTGCAGGCACTGGTGGCCGAACATGGCCTGAACGGGCGAGTGTTCTTCTACGGCGGCGTCGACTCCGACCAGATGCACCCCATCACCTGCGATGCGGACCTGGGCGTGATTCCGTACTTCGGGGTAGACGACAACAACTACTACTGCAGCCCCAACAAGCTGTTCGAGTTCGCGATTGCCGAGCTGCCCTTCCTGTGCAATGACCTGCCGTTCCTGCGTGACATCGCGCAGCGCTTCGGTAATGGTGTCACGGCAGATCTGACCGATCCCGCGCGGGTGGCAGAGGCCGTGAACCGCGTGCTGGGCGATCCGCAGGCCGTGGCGCGGCTGCGAGCCGCCGCGCTGGCCGCCAAGCAGGAGCTCAACTGGGAGGTGGAGTCGCGCAAGCTTCTGGACATCTACGCATCCCTGGGGCTGCCGGTGCTTGCCAACACACCCGCGCAGGAGACGGCCGGCCCATGAGCCGGGTGCTGATGCTGACCAAGGATGCGCAGATCGACCGACGCATCCTGTTGGAGGCCGACAGCTTGGAGGCTGCCGGCTGGCAGGTGACGATCCTGGCTATGCCGCACACGGTGCCGGATACCGACCCGCGTGTGGTCCGGTTGCAGCCCGCAGCCCAGCGCGAGCGGCTGGTGCTGAGGCTTTACCGCACCGCCCGCCGCCTGCTGGACGACGGCCCGGTCATGCGCTCGCTGCGCGCGTTCGCCTGGCGCCACTTGGTGGACCAGGAGCAACTGTTCATCAAGCTGTTTGCACCAGTCTTGCCGAATCATCCAGCCGAGGTTGTGGTGGCGCATGACCTGCCGATGCTGCCGGTGGCGATGCATGCCGCGGCACTGCATGGAGCTAAAGTGGCCTACGACAGCCACGAACTGTTTGCCGAGCAGGAGTTCTCGACCTCCGAGAAGCGTATGTGGCGCGCGCTGGAAGCGCGCACCATCGGCAGGTGCGACCTGGTCACCACAGTCAATCCGTCGATTGCCCGCGAGCTTCAGGCCCGCTACGGCTTGGACCGGGTCGGGGTGATCTACAACGCGGAGCGCTGCGGCCCCCTGCCGGCCCGCGAGCGGCGTTTCCATGCGGCGTTCGGCTTGCCGACGGTAGCCCGCGTCCTGCTGTTCCAGGGTGGTTTTTCCGTGGGGCGCCAACTGGAACATCTGGTGGCCGCGATGGCGTCGGTGCGCACGCCCGACGTGCACTTGGTGCTGCTGGGGGACGGGCAGCTGCGCCAGCCGTTACAGCAGCAAGTGGCAGCCGCTGGCCTGCAGGGCCGCGTGCATCTGCACCCCGCAGTCCCGCAGTCACAGTTGCTTGCCTGGACTGCCGCCGCTGATGCCGGCGTGATCCCCTACCAGCCCACCTGCCTGAACAACCTGTACTGCACCCCCAACAAGCTGTTCGAGTTCATCGCCGCGGGCCTGCCAATCCTGGCGTCCGACCTGCCGGAGATCCGCGCCATCGTGTCCGGTCACGGGATCGGCCAGTTGGCCGACCTGTCCAGCACCGACACCATCGCACGGGCCATCGATGAATTTTTCGCCGATCCGGCACGCCTGGAAGCATGGCGCGGCGCGGTGCTGCGGGCCCGGCAGTTCCTGAACTGGGATGTCGAGGGCGCCAAGGTGGTGCAGTTGTACGAAAGCCTGCGGTGAAGATTCTTGTCGTTTACCCCTATTTGGTGGACCACAGTGCTGCTGGCCACTCGCTGATGTACGAGACGCTGCTCGGTCTTTCGGCCATGGGCCACGAGATCACCGTGGTCAGCGGGGAAGGCGGCTACATGCAAGGCCCTGCCGCCACACAGCGCCCCTGGTGGCGTCGCTTGGTCTGGACAGAGCGAGTGGGGCCGATACGGGTGCTCCGCACGCTGAGCTACCGCGGCCACCAGCGCGGCATGGCCGGTCGCCTGCTCAGCTATGCGCTGCTGTCGCTGCTCAACCCTGTGGCCGTGTTGCTGGCCGGTCGGCAGGACGTGGCCCTGCTTTCACCGCCGCCGCTGTATCCC
>JBIPMW010000240.1:0-2624 GCA_044376455.1 Crocinitomicaceae bacterium
ATTCACTTAGCAGATATCATTGTTACTGCAACAGGAAACAAAAATATCGTTGTTGGTCGCCATTTTGAGGCCATGAAAGACAAAACAATCGTTTGTAACATTGGTCACTTCGATAACGAAATCGATATGGCTTGGTTGAATGCCAACTATGGTCAATCGAAAATGGAAATCAAACCGCAAGTAGATCTTTACGATGTGAAAGGAAAAGACATCATCGTATTGGCTGAAGGACGTTTAGTCAACCTTGGTTGTGCAACCGGACACCCTTCTTTTGTAATGTCCAACTCGTTCACCAATCAAACATTAGCTCAAATCGAACTCTGGAACCACTCAAACAACTATGAAAACGACGTCTATACACTTCCTAAGCACCTCGACGAAAAAGTAGCGCGTTTGCACCTTTCTAAAATTGGTGTAGAATTAGAAACTTTATCTGAAGATCAGGCTGCCTATATCGGTGTAACAGTGGAAGGTCCATTCAAGTCTGAGCACTATCGTTATTAAAATAACACTTACTCCTATCAACAAAAAAGCCCTCTCACTGAGGGCTTTTTTATTTTCTATGTTATTAGAGTTAAGATCTAATTTATTCAAGTATCGTTTATTTTTCAAAATCTATAGGCCAGCCCTCCTTGAACAATTGGTCCGCCAAGACCTAATTCTCCGCTGAGTGCTAAATTGTAATTGATGAAGTACTGAAAACCGTAGCAAATCCTGAAAGAAACGGGAATCACAAAGTCAAGTGCATTAGGAGCTGAACTCACTAAACTATCGTTTACATAAACACTTCTCCAACGCATGTTGCCCCCCACAGCTAAACCGATATATTGGTCAAGATTCGGATCGAGTGCACCTAGATGGAAATTGCAACGAAATTGCGGACGAAATCGTTTTTTATTGATGTAGTAATCGTTGGTCACGTAATTCCATTGATTATTGAAAAAAGAGGTGTCTACTTTTGAATAAGCGGCGCTGGCTTGGGTATAAATGAAATCCATGCCGATACTGAAATCATCGCCCACCATATACATGAGGCGCAAACCAGAAGGCGCCAAACCATTATAATTGACATTGATGCCGCTCGGAATACCTTCATTGATTTCCATGCCCAATCTTAATAAATTCGGATATCCCAAGTAAGGTGTCACTAAAAAGTTCCCCCTAAACAAAGATTGAGCCTGAACCCCAGTGGAGAACAGGCTCAAAAAGGCAATGAATAAAATTGATTTCATATTATGCTTCCATCATTTTGATTAAGTTCAAGGCTGAACCAGCTCTGAACCATTCAATTTGTGAGGCATTGTAAGTATGTTGCACCTTGATTTGTTCCGTAGTACCATTGCTATGTGTGATGGCAATTGTAAGTGGTTTTTCAGGAGCAAAATCTTTGAGGTCGATGAAATCGAAGGTATCGTCTTCTTGGATTTTATCGTAGTCTGCCTCGTTGATAAATGTCAAGGCTAACATCCCTTGTTTCTTTAGGTTGGTTTCGTGGATACGGGCAAAAGATTTAACAAGAACTGCACGAACGCCTAAATGACGTGGCTCCATTGCTGCGTGCTCGCGGGAAGAACCTTCTCCATAGTTATGGTCACCGACAACAATTGACGGAACTCCGACTGCCTTATAAGCGCGCTGAACTGCAGGTACCTCACCGTATTCACCTGTCAATTGATTTTTGACTTTATTGGCTTCACCATTGAATGCATTCTCAGCACCAATGAGCATGTTGTTAGAAATGTTGTCGAGGTGACCGCGGTAACGCAACCAAGGGCCAGCCATTGAAATATGGTCAGTGGTACACTTACCTTTCGCTTTGATCAGGAGGCGCGCTGCATTGATATTTTGGCCGTCCCAAGCAGGGAAATTTTCAAGAAGTTGTAGACGCTGAGAGTCTGGTGCAACCGCGATTTCTACACTACTTCCATCTGCCGCAGGAGCTTGATATCCGTTGTCTTCGACAGCAAAACCTTTGGTAGGAAGTTCGTCACCAAAAGGCGCTTGCAATTTTACTTGCTCACCTTTGTCATTGGTTAGGGTATCAGTAAGTGGATTGAAACCGAGGTCTCCGGCGATGGCAAGCGCAGCCACCATCTCAGGACTCGTTACAAACGCATGTGTATTTGGATTGCCATCTGCTCTTTTAGAAAAGTTGCGGTTGAAAGAGTGAACGATTGTGTTTTTCTCTTGTTTTTCAGCACCTTCGCGAGCCCATTGGCCGATACATGGACCACAAGCATTTGTAAATACTTTAGTGCCCATTTTTTCAAATTCAGCAAGTATTCCATCGCGTTCTGCGGTGTAACGCACTTGCTCAGAGCCCGGATTGATCCCGAATTCTGCTTTTGGCGTGATACCAGCAGCAACAGCTTGTTTGACAATAGAAGCCGCACGAGCAAGGTCTTCATAAGATGAATTGGTACATGAACCAATAAGACCCCACTCCACTTTGAGCGGCCAACCATTGGCAGTTGCTTCAGCTCTCATTTTAGATACTGGCGTACCGCGGTCAGGTGTGAATGGGCCATTGACGTGTGGCTCAAGTTCACTGAGGTTGATTTCAATGAGTTGATCAAAATATTTTTCTGGCTCGGCATAAACCTCTTGGTCTCCGGTAAGGTGTT
>JBIPMW010000249.1:0-2615 GCA_044376455.1 Crocinitomicaceae bacterium
AGGAGTTATCCGCACTGTGGCTAATTTTATTGATAGTCCTTTTTCTAACCATCGTTTACCGGTAATCGCGGGAATTTTAGCCAAGGAATCCGGGGAATTATTACAAACATGGTTTGAGAAAAAAAGATGAGAAAAATTTGAGTAATTATCGGGACGGTTGATAAATTTAGCTAAATTTATCAAATTATTGCCTTAGACATGACAAAAATAACCCATGATTAAAAGCTTTCGATGTAAAGATACAGAAAAGCTATATAATAAGCAGTTTGTTAAAAAGTTTTCTGGGATTGAACGATTAGCGATCAAAAGATTGCGTATTTTAGAAAGTGCTAATACACTAGAAGCATTGGCAGGATTGCCGAGTAACCGCTTAGAACGTTTAAAAGGAGATAGAATCGGTCAATATAGTATTCGTGTCAATGACCAGTATCGTATTTGTTTCTCATGGGATGATGCAGCTACTAATGTTGAAATTGTTGATTATCATTAAGGAGAATTCACGATGAATAATTGGGAAAGTCCTATCCACCCCGGTGAAATTTTAGCTGATGAATTAGAGGAAATTAATCTTGATGTTTCTCAGCTTGCCACAAGAATTAATATCTCTGAGAATGAACTTGAGCAAATTCTCAAACGTCAAGGAAATATCACGGGAGATATTGCTTTAAAATTAGGGCGTTTTTTTAATACAGGAGCAGAAATTTGGATGAATTTACAAAAAGCCTATGAGTTAGATATAGCGAGGGAAAAGTTAGGAAATACCCTCGAAAAAATTATTCCTTATCAATCCCTGTCTTCAGGATAAATTCTCTTGGATTCTATAATTATTCATTTGGCTGCATCTCACATTTGCAGAAATAGCGACAATCAGCAATTATCAGTTATCCTTAAACTGATACAAATGTATGAATAACCGCGTGTGGGAGTTAATCATACTGTTAACAGTGGACTAGCTGATCACCACCAGTTGCATTAACTGGATCTTTTGCCAAAATGGAGTAAATATGGTAGCGGGGGGATGGTCAATGACAGCACAGGAAGTATTAGAGTTGATTCAACGGGCAAAAGACGAAAGAGCGGAGAAGTTGGATCTGTCCAACAAAAACTTAACAGAAATTCCCCCCGAAATCCCTCAACTCACCTCCCTGCAAGAACTCAACCTCAGCTTTAACCAAATCAGCGAGATTCCAGAAGCGCTCGCTCACCTCACCTCCCTGCAACGCCTCTTTCTCAACAATAACCGAATCAGCGAGATTCCAGAAGCGCTCGCTCACCTCACCTCCCTGCAACGCCTCTTTCTCAACAATAACCAAATCAGCGAGATTCCAGAAGCGCTCGCTCACCTCACCTCCCTGCAAAACCTCTACCTCAGCAGTAACCAAATCGGCGAGATTCCAGAAGCGCTCGCTCACCTCACCTCCCTGCAATACCTCTATCTCTACAATAACCAAATCAGGGAGATTCCAGAAGCGTTCGCTCACCTCACCTCCCTGAAAAGCCTCTCTCTCAGCAATAACCAAATCAGGGAGATTCCAGAAGCGCTCGCTCGACTTACCTCCCTGTGGGTCCTCTTTTAGTTTGCTCTGGACGGGTAAAATCAATGAAACGACCTTCAATCAGTTTTTAGAGGGTTTTTGGCGATCTATCAGGATTTTTAAAGGACAAGAACCAAAAACCAACAACGATGACACCTCCCAAGAAACCCCCGAATCGGAGCAGTAAAGATTTGCTTACCACAGAAAGGTAACTTAGGCAAAAAAGTTTACAAATATTTAATATTAATCTCTCTTTTTATCAAACTGGGAAAACTCTTGGCCTTTTCCCGTTCTCAACCTCTTATACTAAATCCGGTTATTAAAAACTGATTATTTATTCTCCCTTTTGCCTCTTGCCTCTTGCATGAGTGCCTGTCCTCATATGTAGCCTATACTCAACGGATTTAGTATTATATGCTATTCACAACTAATCTAATCAGTGTGGCCAAGGGAATAATTTCTCTTTGACAAAATCCCGGTAACATTCTGTCTGTATATGATATTGAAGATGGCTTAAAAGAGAGTTGGTTACAGCGATTATCTTGGCAATATGTTAAAAGGGATCGAGCTACCGCTCAAATAATTGCCCAAAGATATCTGGCCGCTAGTCCCTGTTTAGAAACCCTGCTAAAACTCCCAGAAGATTCCCTGGGTTATCATTATGCTACTCACCTAATTAGTCTCAATTTTGATCCTAATTTTTATCGGTCTATTCAGGTCAATTCCGATACAGATTATCTGCTGCTTCGCTTACGGCAAACTCACGATATCTGGCATATAGTAACGGGTTTTGGTGTCGATGTGACGGGAGAATTGCAACTGAAAGCTTTTGAATTAAGTCAAACTCGTCGCCCTCTAGCTATTGTCCTACTTTTAGGGGGATTATTCGGAGCTTTATTTTCTTCTCCACTTTCCTTAGCCTCTCTCTGGGAAGAGATTGTCATCGCCTATAATTTGGGAGCATCCCAGTTTTGCAATGAGTAAAAATACTCAGGCAATATCGCCGTTGAGATAAGCACAACGTAGCTTCAAATACTGAGGAACATTCTCTGCTTTCCATTGTGCTCCCACAATTTTCAT
>JBIPMW010000242.1:0-2609 GCA_044376455.1 Crocinitomicaceae bacterium
CTGTGATCGCGTTGCGCAAGGAATTGTCGATGCCTACAAAAACATCGGTGAAATTCCAGTTCCAATTATTGTTCGTTTACAAGGTACCAACGCCGAAGAAGCAAAACGCCTTATCGACGAATCGGGTCTCAACGTACACTCAGCAGTGCAACTTCAAGAAGCTGCCGACCTCGTTAAGCAAGTATTATCTTAAAATACAATACCCCATTCATACCAAAGCCATCCTCGGATGGCTTTTTTTGTTTATGATTGATATAAAATATATAAATAAAACCAAATGATATAAAAAAGTCAATTTTGCGAAACAAATTGACTTATATGACACGAATTACAATCGCAAAAGGAGATGGCATTGGGCCAGAGATAATGGAGGCGACGCTTTCAATTTTAGCAGCAGCTGGTGCTGAACTTGAATATGATGAAATCGAGATCGGTGAAAAGGTATATCTATCAGGTAATACTTCCGGAATAGGTGAAGGAGCTTGGGATATCATCAGACGAAATAAGGTGTTTTTGAAGGCACCGATTACCACGCCACAGGGCGGAGGCTACAAAAGTTTAAATGTTTCTACACGTAAGTTTTTGGGCTTATATGCCAATATTCGTCCTTGCTTTAGTTTACATCCTTATGTGTCTACGAAGCATCCAAAAATGGATTTGGTGATCATTCGTGAAAATGAAGAAGATTTATATGCGGGGATAGAGCACCAGCAAACCGATGAAGTGGTTCAATGCTTGAAATTGATCAGCCGCCCGGGTTGTGAAAAAATTGTGCGCTACGCTTTTGAATATGCAAGACTTTACGGACGCAAGAAAGTCACTTGCTTTACCAAAGATAATATCATGAAGCAAACCGATGGTTTGTTCAGAACGGTGTTTAATGAAATTGCCGCTGAGTATCCTGATATTGCTAATGATCACTGGATCATTGATATTGGAGCTGCTAAGTTGGCCGATGCACCGCAGGATTTTGAGGTCATCGTTACACTGAACTTATACGGAGACATCATTTCGGATATCGCAGCAGAAATTGCAGGATCCGTTGGTTTAGCGGGCTCTGCAAACATTGGCGAAGAATGTGCAATGTTTGAGGCCATTCATGGCTCTGCCCCAATGATTGCCGGTCAAGGTATTGCCAATCCGTCAGGATTGTTGTTAGGCGCCATTCAGATGCTCAATCATGTTGGTCAAACTACGGTGGCAGAGAAAATCCAAAATGCATGGCTCAAAACCATTGAAGATGGGGTTCATACTTTTGATATTTACAAAGAGGGAGTGAGTACACGTCGTGTGAATACACAAGAATTTGCAGCAGCATTGATTGCGAATTTAGGTCAAAAGCCTCAGCATTTACCTGCAGTGAATTATCAAGCAAATGCACGCATTCAATTGCCAAAATACGAGCGTAAAGCTGCCAAGCAAAAGACGCTTCAAGGTGTTGACCTCTTTTTACATTGGTCAGGAAGTGATGCAAATGTACTTGCTGAGCAACTCAAAAATTTACCTTCAACTGAATTTGAATTGGCGCTCATAACCAACCGAGGTATTAAAGTATATCCGGATGGTTTTCCTGAAACTTTTTGCACTGATCATTGGCGTTGTCGTTTCATGGCATCAAGCACCACCTCAGCTTCCAAAAATGGCATCATCGATTTATTAGCCAAAGCTGAGCAAATAGGCCTAGATGTCGTCAAGACAGAAAATTTATACGCATTTGACGGCAAGGCGGCTTATTCTTTGGGTCAAGGTCAATAATAAAAGGATGCGCTTGCTTCTTCTTCTCATGATCATCGTAATGTTAATTGCGATATTTTTTACGGCTGAACCATTCTCCACCGTTATGGCAACAGTTGTAATTGGTGGTGCGTTATGGATGTTGAAGCATTTAAATCAACCAAAGCATTTATGAGAACAAACTCAATATTGATCCGCAACGGAATGCTTGTTTCATCTCAAGTAATCAAGCAAATGGATATTCGCATCAATGATTCAAAGATTACAGAAATAAGCGCAGGTTTACAACCAACTGTGGATGAACTGGTAATAGATGCGAGCGGGAAACATATTTTTCCGGGTTTGATAGATACACATGTGCATTTCAGGGAGCCGGGTTATGCACACAAAGCAACTTGGAAAACAGAAAGTGCAGCAGCCGTTGCTGGTGGGGTAACTACGGTTTTTGACATGCCGAATACGGAACCACCAACACTGAGCCCTGAATTGGTTGCGGAAAAATTAAACATTGCCAAAAAGGATTCCTTTTGCAACTTCGGTATATTTTTAGGGGTTTCAGCGAGTAATCTAGACTTACTTCAAAACTATGATCTTGAGAATAAGAGTTTTGTAGCCTTAACAGACGATGGATTGTATTTTTCAGGAGCTAATCAGCTTTTGGCAGACCACCCAGATGCTTTTACACAAATTTGGAAGCAAACGGACCGAATTGTTGCAATACACAGCGAGGATTCAAAAATTATTGAAGAAAATGAACAGTCCTATATAGCACAATACGGTTCCGCTATTCCTTTTGAAGCTCATGCGCTCATCCGTTCTGAAGAAAGTTGTGTAAAAGCCACAGCGCGTTGTTTGGAATTGGCAAAGAAGGCAAA
>JBIPMW010000457.1:0-2603 GCA_044376455.1 Crocinitomicaceae bacterium
TGATTGTTAAGCGTAACGAGCATACAACCGATCGCTATTTCTGGGCTGAAAAAGGACTGTTTGGAGCGCAATATGTGGAGGAAAACCACTTCCTTTTCCCAAGTTTGCGCGACCTGCAGCCCCAGCCTCAGACCGTCAAAGCGGCGGTAGCAGTTGCCAAATAACTCAAAGGACTATTAATGGTATCATGGAAAGTAAACTCGTTTACCGAAAAGTAAACGAGTTTTTTTTGTCTAAGTCCCAATAAGAAATCTGAGGCCGAAAAACAGCCAAGTTTTAGGCGACATTACCTGCTGTGGCAGTAATAATTTGACGTACTTGAGCATCGGTCAGATTAGGATTGGCATTCAACATTAAGGCCACCACTCCAGCTACATGAGGTGCTGCCATGGAGGTTCCACTCAAGAAACCATAGCCACCATTAGGGAGAGTAGAATACACTTGCACGCCGGGGGCAGTGACATACATCATTGAGGAATTAGAGCCAGCACGATTGGAGAAGGAAGCCATCTGGTTAGAACTATTAACGGCACCGACGGCAAGACCCCAAGAGGTGGCACTGGAAGCGGGATAACCGGGTTGAGCTGCCCCCGCATTACCGGCGGCCATAACCACGATAACACCGCGACTGCTGGCATACTGGAGGGCCGATTGAACTGCACTGCTAGTGCTACCACCCCCCAAACTCATATTAATTACATCAGCACCGTTATCTACCGCGTAGCGAATTCCTTGGGCAACGCCACTATAGCTGCCACTACCGGAATCGCTCAAAACTTTCACTGGCATAATTCTGGAATTGTAGGCCACACCAGTGGCTCCGAAACCATTATTACCAGCAGCAATGGTTCCCGCCACATGAGTACCATGGCGGTTGCCATCTAAAGTGTTATTATTGCCATTGGCAAAATTCCAGCCATAAACGTCATCAACGTAACCGTTGCCATCGTTATCAAGACCATCATTGGCAATTTCGCCCCCATTCGTCCAAATATTGCCCGCTAAGTCGGCATGATTGCGGTCAACTCCTGTATCTAGTACAGCAACGATGACTCCTTGTCCTGTATAACCTCTTGCCCAAGCTTCGGGAGCATTAACTAAGTTAACCCCCCAGTCATTAGCACCACCAAAAGTGGGAACATCGGCAAAAGGACTTTGATTCAAGGCTCCAGCGACGGCTGCCGCGGCATTAACTAAACCGTATCCTGAAATGGCACTATATCCGGGGGTGACTGTGGCTGTGGTAGCCGACAGGCTTAAGTTATAGTTAGTGCTGCCACTATAGGGATAAACCCGGACAAAGTAAGTACCCGCATTCAGTTGACGGGTAATACTCTCACTATCGTTACTGCCATTCGTGGAGCTAGTAATCTCACTGCCATTACTATCTAATAATGACACATCAGCATCGGCACTTAATCCCGTTAAACTCAGGCTAAAGTTGCTACTGGTTCCTAAACTAAAACGATAGTAATCATTGCTGTCTGTAGAACCAACAAAATCACTGTAGCTGGTGGGAGTTGCTCCAATGGTGATATCACGCGCCGTTGCTAAGGTATTGCCGGCGTTATCAGGAATCGCCGCTAAACTTAAGTTATAGTTAGTGCTGCCACTATAGGGATAAACCCGGACAAAGTAAGTACCCGCATTCAGTTGACCAGTAATACTCTCACTGCTGTTACTGCCATTCGTGGAGCTAGTAATCTCACTGCCATTACTATCTAATAAGGACACATCAGCATCGGCACTTAATCCCGTTAAACTCAGGCTAAAGTTGCTACTGGTTCCTAAACTAAAACGATAGTAATCATTGCTGTCTGTAGAACCAACAAAATCACTGTAGCTGGCCGGAGTTGCTCCAATGGTGATATCACGCGCCGTTGCTAAGGTATTGCCGGCGTTATCTAAGTTACTAAGATTAAGATCAAAGCTCGCTACTTCTTCTTTGAAAAGAGATGTGGCTAGATTAGTGGCTATGGAGGGAAAAATTGATGACTTATTCCCCGTTAGGAATTTCTGAAAATATGAGGAATCTAGACCATCTATATAGTTATAGATGTCGTTGGCGGCCAAGTTATCTATCATGGTGTTCTGGTCGTTTTTTAATGGTTAAATGGCTGATAGAACAATCAAGAATATCTGACCAGACAGACAATATTTGTCAGCTTTTAGGTAAGTCCCCAAAAAAGCAGGCTAATTCAAATCTGAATTGCATTAGTGTCCGAGTTTATACGCCTATTCAAATCTGGATTCCACCGCTCTCTGATCATGTTCCACAGAATACCTTGAAGGGGGTTCGATAGTCAAGACATTTTTGGTTCTTCGGTTTGTCTTGTGCAACGGACAGGATTATAAGAGATGAAACCCTTATAGAGAAAAACATTGCTGCGATTTTTGTTAATTGTTTTTGATCTAAAGCGAACTAATCAATTAAGTCTCTTGCTAGATAAGGATTTAGTCGATTTATGCCCCCCCTATCGAACCATAACAAGTAACGAAGAACCACATTTTTGGGGACGTATGAATGTTGACATCCTCGCCGCCCTAAAAGTGCGGCGATTCCTAAACCTCACGATTTAAGTTTCTGCTTCAACCACCGTTGC
>JBIPMW010000382.1:0-2603 GCA_044376455.1 Crocinitomicaceae bacterium
TTGTTGACGAAGTACATAAATCTGATCGACTTTATATTTCCTTAAATTGACATCATCTGATAGTTTAATCCATTCCATCACTACAATATATAAACTATTAGGATTGCGTGCTTTTAAGTCTTCTGCCGCTCGTGAAGAACCTTCCAGCATAGTTTTATCTAAATAAGTTTTGCATTCGATAACAATCACTGGCAGATCGAAAATATGTGTTTCAGTATTATTGGTGATTTTCACCTCAGAATAACTATCTGGATCATCTTTTGGTGAAAAAGATGATAACTGCTCTGTCGGATTATTTTGTGCCAGGGGATAAGATGATTCTAGAGATGCTTTAATTGTTGTACCGATAACAAAATCATGATCCTTTTTCTCAATACGAGCGTAAGGACGCTTGAGCATTTCTGAATAACTGGGAGGGACAAAGAAAATGTCTTTGAAAGTGTGTGATTTACCAATTAAAGTATTCTCACCAAAATCACCAATTAAATCTTTAAATAAATAGTACAAAAATTCCTCAAGTACCGTTGAATGAAGATTGGAACGAGAGTCAAATTTTTCTGCGTAGTGTTGTTGATCGATAAAATCTTTATAAATTGACAGCAGTTTAACTCGTCTTTGCAAAATTTTATTGTCTCGCTCTGTTGCTATTGAAGTCGGTCCGACTAATTTATAATTAATGCGACACCACTGATCATATTTTTCTCGTATTTCACCAAGAAATCGCTTACTTTCAGCATCTTTATACTTTTGAGGGTGGTTTTCCTTTTGTTCAAGATTAGAACCGTGAACTAGAGGATTTCTACTGGTTTTGGACATAAATTTAACTTTTCTTTAATATGTAATGCTATGGAACGAGCGAGGAGAGGTGGTACAGCATTACCTATTTGATTGTACTGACAAAGGAATTTTTCGTCAAATCTTTTTTCTCTATGTAATAACTTTTGAGAAACCACGGTTTTTTTGCCAAGAAAACGGTATTGATCGGGAAAAGATTGTAATCGCGCACCCTCACGAGCAGTTAAATTACGATTTTGGAAAGGATGCAGAAAATTAGCATAAAATGAAGCTGTAATTGTATGAGATGGTTCGTAGGGATTTAAACGACGATTATTTTGATCATAGCAATGGGAAGATAACTCCCCATTGCTACTTCTTCGTCTAGGTTTATGTTCTTGGGGTACATCAGAACTAGATTCTCCCCATTTAATATGTTTAAAACGTTCAACAAGTCTTGCTGAATGTTCCATAGCTACATGATTATATAATACATCACTATTATCCCTTATCCATGTTTGATAGCTGTTTTGAGGGTCACAAATATACGACTGTTCTTCTTGTCCTTCTCTCGCATTTAATAAAGGTAAATCTGAGATAGCATCCCAGAGATTAATAGCAGGATTTAAGGTCTCTGTTTCTAACAAGGAAAGTTGACGATTACCTCTATCATTGTATAACTTTAACGAATGACTAATAGTGGGGATTCCAATCTTTTTTCCACTGGTATTTCCCACAATAAAAACTCTTTCTCTGGACTGAGGAACGCCATAATTAAGCGCATTTATTAACCATACCTCTACAAAATAACCAAGCTCAATAAAGGTGCTTTGTATAATGTCTATAACTTTTAAATTGTCGCTATTTTTGCGAGATAAAATTCCTTTGACATTCTCTATAATGAAAGCTTTCGGTTTTAGGTAATCTATCCAACGAGCAAACTCTAAAAACAAACTATTCCTCGGATCCTGAGGATCTTTATGTGCCGGACCAGCAATACTGAATCCTTGACAGGGTGGACCACCAATAATAACGTCTGGTTTAAAAATACACACTTTCTTGACACTATCTTCAGTACAATAATCACGAATATCATGTTGAAGAACTAGCATTTTAGGATGATTGTAACGCAAAGTATCACAAGCCCAAGCATCTATTTCCAGTGCTAACGGCACTGAATAACCTGCCATTTTAAATCCTAGTCCGAACCCACCGGCTCCAGCAAATATATCAATTGCTATTGGTTGTTGTATGAACATATAATTTAACTTTTGTCAACAGATGAGATGATTGTGTGGTTCAACTACTAATCCTCTTCAAATTTTCCTTACTTTCCCAGTAACCCCAGTCTAATCTTAAAGCATCTTTGACTGTACCATCGGGATAAACCAACTTTCCTGACTTGTTGCGATAATCTAATTCCGGGATTAAGAAAAAATCACGGGTTTTACAGTATTCATTTAAAAGATTCTGGAAAGCAACCCTTAAAGAAGTTTCTTTTTTACTGCCTCCAAATTGAATAATTTTATCGACTTCGCTATAGTATTGCTGGATGAGGAGACGAGACATAGCAGAAAAATTAGAGATTGAGGTGATTATCTTTATTATTCCCGAAAAAGCTAGACAAATCTCACAGGGTGAGCGCATCTCAAAAACTATTGACAATTGGCCAATTTTGTGATCAGCGTGGGCATTTCCAGTGATACCATTTTTCTTTATTCGTGGCAGTCAATCAGACTCCCCTCTCCCGTCCCCCCCTTTTTTTTGCTCCCCGATGTCGGGGGATTGGGGGGTTGTCTCTTACCTTCAGAAACTGCTAACTGATTACG
>JBIPMW010000079.1:0-8464 GCA_044376455.1 Crocinitomicaceae bacterium
TTAATGTCAAAGTATTGATCGGCAGCTTGCCAATAATTACTTTGACTAGGATCAAGCGCATCAAAATTGGTATAAGCATGCCAAAAATTGTCCACATCTCCTTCAACAGCGCGCAAAATCAAGTTGTACCAATAACTCAAGGAGAGTAGTTCAACTGAATCTTTGTTGGCTTGGTCGTGCTGTTCAAAATATTCGGTATTAAATTTCTCTCTGAGTTCATATAAGCCAAAATACGAGCCGTTGATATAAACACTAACAGGCCTGTAGCTCGAATAATAGTTTTGAGTGCCTTCACTCATCATGCGCACTTGTGAGGCATCTTTGTAAGGCAACTTTAAATATTGATTAGAACCATTCCTCAGGTAAATCTCACTGTATTTATTGCGGTTTGGGCGATCGGGTAGTAGGTTTAAAAACCAAGATTCACTGCCGTAAATGCCATGGTTAAAAATCAAACGAAATGAATGCTGGGGCTGAGACCTGCTTCCTCCAGCGCCTCCGTCAACTCTAATTGCGGCTTTTCCTTGCATTAAGACCGGATGCGTTGCACCTGTGTCTAGCAAAATAGCATGAGCAGGGCGGAGCCAATCCATAGACCAATTATCAAAAATACCAGTGGCACCAAATAAATTTGTATTTGGTGTGGAAACCAGTAAAATTGGTGTGGTATGCGAAATATTAAAAAGATAAGAACCTACGGCTTGATCACTCTGGAGTAAATTGCTGTTGGCATTGAGTGGCACAACACGTGCCCGCAACACTTTATTCGTTGAGATGCCGATGGGTGTTGAATAAACAGCTGAATTTATATTTGGATCTTGACCGTTGAGGGTATAAACAAGTTTGGCTACTGCAGGATCAAAATTGGCTGTGATACTTACCGTTTGCGGCCCACTATACAGCCCTCCTTGTAACGAAATTTGAGGTCTGGATAATGTATCAGTAAAAACGGTGGTTCCATTATTACTTTGCGCAGCTGTAGGCTGCATCCATACAATATTTGTGGTACCATTTGGAAAACGTCCAATTGAGACATTCGGTTGCGGGCAATTTACCTCAAGCTGATCCTTCAAGATACCATTGGTATCAAATAAATAGACAGTTTCACCTTGCGCATCTAGTTTGAAATTGGTGTGTAATTGTTCGCCTTGTAGGGGGTAGAACTCAGAACCCAATTCATTGGCTTGTGTTTGGTTCAAGGCAATTTCAATGTAATCATAAAACTCACCAACTGTGCTAGCTACTTGGAATGCTAAAGAATTGATAGGCCCTGCACTTAGCCCGGCAGCCTGCAGTTCAGCAGCCCTAATTAAGATTTGATGCCTGGCTCCCCAATACCAGTTGCCATAGGGGGCAGGATAATCGGTATTGCTGTTGGTGGTGGTACCAGTTCCGATGACAACATTATTGAGTTTGATATTGGGTCTTTGGTTGTAAACTTGACCAGAATTATTACTACAAGCTTGTGGCGAACCATCCACAAAACTAGCCATGCAAGAAGCATAAGCAGTAGTACTTTGATAGAAAACAGAATTTTCAGTGTAGCCGGAGTTATTATAGGAACAAACATTTATAAGTAGGTTGGAAGTCCCGTCCCAGATAAAATTAGCGTTCAATTGGTGGGTATTCCAACCAGCGCTCGGTTGAAAGCTATTGAAGGTGCCAGAGATGGTAAATGGAGGCGTACCTAATTTGTCTTTTCCACTACAAAAAATCCTGAGAAAAGCATTAGGGTTTAGGTTTACAGAAGGTAGATTCCAAGCCGTTGATGCATTGAGTTGATCACTCAATTTCCAATTTTGGAGATTGACGGTGTTAGTGCTTGCATTGTATAATTCAATCCAGTCTGGATAGTCACCGCTCTCATCGCTGATGATATTTCCATTTTTATTACAGCCTTCATTAATGCTCACTTGGGCGCTTAGGGTATGGAAGAAACCTAAAAAGAAGCAAACACAAATAGATAAATGCAATTTCATGGCTTAAAAATAACGAAAAAAGGCCGGCTTTCGCCGACCTTTTCCAAGCTTAACTTCGCTAATTACTTACTGTAAAATCTGAATTGATTTTCTGAGCACTTGCTCAGCACCTTTTAATTCAAGAATATATGTTCCAGTAGCAACATTGCTTACTTTAATTTCTCGTGCGTTTGCTCCGAGTGAAATCGTTTCAAAAGCAATACGCTGACCAAGTTGATTGTATAGTGCAATTTGCTCAACAGCAGCCCCTACAATATACATGTCACCGTTGTTTGGATTTGGATAGACAACAGTCTCTTCAAGATTCTGTGTTTCCAAACCAACTAAAGATCCAACGACAATGGTATCAGTGTAGGTACATCCAGATGCATCGGTGATGGTCACAATATAGTCTCCTCCATCCAAATTGGTGAGGTCTTCCGTGGTGGCATTGTTATCCCAGCTAAATGTATATGGGCTTGTTGAACCGCTAACACTGAGGTCAATAGCACCATCTGTCCCAAAAATAGCTGGTGTTACGGCTGCACTTACAGTCCAAGCTGCAGGTTCAACAACAGTCGCAGAAGCGCTGGTACTACAACCGTAGGCATCCGTAACTACACAAGAGTAGGCTCCTTCACCAAGACCAGATAAGGTTGCGCTACTTACAGTAGAACCCGCCCAATCATAAGTATATGGCGCTTGACCACCTGTGCCTGCTACAGTAACACTTCCAGTGTTTGTTCCATAACATAACGGGTTAGAAGCACTTGCACTTGCAGCAATATTGCTAACAGCCAGAACGGTAACGACAGTATCGGTACAGCCTAAACCATCTGTTACTACACATGCGTAAGTTCCTGGGCCTACTGAAGTCACATAAGTACTCGTATTGTTGGTCCCAATCCATTGATAAGTGTATGGCGTTACACCACTCGCGGCACTTATCTCTAAGTTACCTGTTTGTGTACTGTTACACAATACGTCTGTGCCATTCATAGTTCCAGCTAAGTTGGATAATTCAACAACAGTGTCATTGAAAATAACAATACAACCAGTGGCATCTGAAACAGTAACTTGATAAGTACCTGCTGGAATATTACTCAATGTTGCAGCAGAACCTAGGTTGTTTGCCCATGAATAAACATAAGGCGTTACACCTTGGCTCGCAGTAAGTGCAATGCTTCCCGTTGATTGCCCGCCACAAGTTACATCTTGCGTAACAGCACTAACCGTAAGGTTAGACTGACTTGGAACTACAACGTTAAATGTCAATGGACAACCGTTTACGTCAGAAAGTGTAAGGCTATATTGACCAGCTGCAACATTGCTGATTGTAGGAGTTGAGTTTCCATTAGCCCAGTTGAAGTTGATGGTACCAGTACCACCTGTCGTACTTACTGTCGCAGCTCCGTCATTAGCACCACAAGATGCTGCGGTAGTGGCAACCGTTTGGTTGTAAGCTACACATGATTTGAAAATCGGATTCACAACAAAAGAGTAGTTGATGGAGGTTGGTGACTGCCAGTTACCAGAATTCGATTGATCCCAACGGTAATAGGTCATACCTGGGCTACTGTAGTCTGTGGAAGTAGCTAAGCGAATATTTCCGATTGTGGTTGAAACTGCAGCTTGGTGCACACCAAAGAAGTAAGTGCCTGGAGCAAGATTCAGGGTTCCGCCAGAAACTGGTACTTTGACGACCACACCGTTGAGGTTGTCTGCAGTAGTTGTTGTATAACTTACAGTAGAAGCTATAGGTGTTAAATCTGGAACCATAAAACCTGTTGTGGCATTGAGTGTGGTTCCATAAATATTTACGGTAGCCACGTAGCCAACAGGAGTGCCCGGATTCAAGACAAACATCACGGAGTCGAGGTAATCATTTTGGTTAATTGTATAATTGTTACCGAATACAATGTTTGTTCCACCTGGCGCAGAGGTTGTACTCACCCCTAGAGATCCAGTGATCCCTACAGTTCTAGACATTTCTCCGGTTGTGCGCGCGAAGCTTGTCGTTTTGCTATTGTTTTGCGGAATTTGATCGCTCGTGTTATTGAAAACGTAATCAATGGTGTAGGTACCAAGAGCAGTTACATTAAAATTGTCCACAGTGAAGGTATCTATGTCTCCTGCAATTAGTTCTTGATCAGCGCTAGTAGCTGTGTAAATTACTGCATTAGAAGGATCTTTCACGGTTACTGTCATCGAAACGCCTGTAACAGTACCCGTTCCGGTATTAATTGCACGTGCCCAGAATTGAAGATCATTTCCACTCAAAGACTGACGTGTATGAATTTTTGTATTTTCTCCTCCTGGGTTGCGGTTATTTAAAAATGCAATATCGCTGGTTGGGTCTGAACCAAATTTCGGACGCATCATAAAAACGACACTTACACCATAAGTTTCAGTGCTTGTCCATGCTCCTGTTCCTACTTTAATGACGCTTTTTCCTGCCGTGTGTGTTGCTGAACTTACGCCAAGTGCAAAACCAGCTGTCCCGGCATGGTTCACGACAAAAAGAAATTCAGAACCAGCGGTAACCGCTAATGGGGACGTAAAAGTATGGTATTTCCATCCTGCACCATTTGCCGTAATACTTGGTCCGGTGTAAACTGGGTTAGTACTCACTACACCGTTGGTTACAGAGTATACCAAGATGTTATAGGCTTGTGTGGTTGAAGTACTAGCCACATAATAGGCAACTCCAGTAACGTTATCGGCACCATAGAAGTTGTAGAAGTTTCCTTGTTTCCAAGTAAAGTTTGTCGAACTCCAGTTATATCCGGTGAGATACGTGTTATTATCGCGAGCGTAATAGTTAAAGTCAAGGGTAAGGTTCTGAGTAGTGACATCATTTGATGTGACGCCATCAACTTGTGTCTGTGTTTTTGTATACTTCACGAGGTAAGATTTCGATGCAGTCAATACAGGTGCCCATGTACCGCAAGAAATAACTTGAGATGCTCCGATTGCCAATGTTACAGGTGTGCTCGTAAGGGTTTGAACAGGAGTAGTAATATTCGGTAATTCGAAAATTTCAGTGGTGAGTACCACATTTGTTAGGGCAGAACCACTGAAGTTGTTGACAGTGGCTCCAAAAGGAATGCCAGCACTAGCTTGCGTAATTGGAACACGAGTGTAACGGTTAGTTACATAAGTGATGCCCGCGTCATTATTCATAGGTAGCGCCGTAAAGGTAAAACTCCAGGTAAAACCTGTTGCTTCCCAAACATTATCCCATTCAAAATAATAAGTGGTTCCTGCAGTAACTATGATATTTTCAATTTTTGATGCGTATTCCGATGTTCCAGTTGAAATACATCCCGCAAAGTCATCATTCATGCCGACAGGTGCTAAAGCCGAACATGATCCTGACCAAACCCAAAGACGCGTATCTGAACCGCCGCCGCAAGAATTGATATTAACAATACCGCTCGTCGTTGGGGTAAATGAATACCAACCAGCGGCTGTAACTCCAGTCTGAGATGGTGTGCCCACTAAGGTGCTAGCAGTAAACGTGCCAGGTGTTACGGGTAGTGCTGTTGCACAAGTTAGGCCTTGTGCATTGGCTTGCCACCCAACTACCAATGCCAGTATGGCATAAAGTAAGTGTAAATTTTTTTTCATAATAAGTTGTTTTTTAGGTTTATAGACCCCAAGTTAACAAATTATTATCAAAAAAGTTTAAAAGTTATTCAGGATAATTTTATTTCGGAGCAATTTGATTTCTCCTTTGACCTCTAATTGCTTGAGTAGCCTTGAAATGACAACTCTAGAAGAATGTAAATCATCTGCCACTTTTTGATGAGTCAAGTTGATTTCTACACTCCCTAAAATTTTTGCTTGGTCAAATAAGTATTTTAATAGACGCTGGTCTAGGTTCATAAATGCGATGGCATCAATGCTTTCCATTAATTCTAGCATCCGGGTGTGGTAGCTATCTAGAATATATTGCCGCCAAGACTTGTATTGATCAAGCCAATGTTCCATATATTCTGCTGGAAACATTAATAATAGAGATGGTTCCATCGAAGTGGCCTTGATTTGGCTATCTATTTTTCGCGTGCAACATTGTAAAGACATAGCACAAGTGTCACCACCTTCGATATAATAGAGCAGAAGTTCCTCACCGTTGTCATTTTCTCTGGAAATTTTAATTGATCCTTCAATGACAATAGGAATCATTTGCAGGTGATCTCCTACATTCACCACGATTTCATCTGTTGCAGTTTCGCGAACCTTAGCCACTTGGGCCATTTCCTCGATTAACCCTGCTTCAAGCACGTAACCCAAGTGATCTTGGAGTAACTGAAGTTTATTTTCTGACTTTAGCATGCGCATCATATGAAATGAAAAAATTAGCCCAAATAATTTTCGAAAGTGCAAAAAGATAAGGCGAAAGTACAATAGTGAAAAACACTACAAGACCAATTTGCCACCAAGCCGATAGCCATGGAAACCAGAGGTTGCAAGAAGTCCAAATTGTAACAAATAGCGCTACACCTAATGCATAGGATACATACATGGCCCCATAGTAAAAGCCAGGTTCACGTTCGTATTTTAAATCACAGACCTCACAATTTGTTCTAACATCACCAAGGTGCTTCAAATCGTAGGGATGAGATACAAGAAATTGTCCTTCTTGACATTGCGGGCATTTCATCTTAGAAATGCTGTACATTTTGCTTCCTTTTCCAAAAATCATACATCAAAGTTACATTATTGAACTTAGTCTGAAAGTAACATTTGTTACGAATGTCAGCAAAACTGACAAAAAGGCATTTGCAGGATGTTTATTTTGCTCAAAATGTCAGTTGTCTACTCGATTTTATAGATGGCATAATACTTGACCTAAGCAGGTATCAAAAATTAATTTAAAATGGGAAAAATTATCGGAATCGACCTCGGAACCACAAATTCATGTGTTTCGGTTATGGAAGGAAATGAGCCTGTCGTCATTGCCAACTCTGAAGGCAAGCGCACTACGCCATCTGTTGTTGCATTTGTTGAGGGTGGAGAACGTAAAGTAGGTGATCCTGCAAAGCGTCAAGCCATCACGAATCCTACAAAAACCATCTATTCTATCAAGCGTTTTATGGGCACTAGTTTTGATGAGTCATCAAAAGAAGTAGCTCGTGTACCTTATGAAGTAGTAAAAGGTGAAAACAACACGCCGCGCGTCAAAATCGACGACCGCTTATACACTGCACAAGAAATCTCTGCCATGATTCTTCAAAAAATGAAGAAAACAGCAGAAGATTACCTAGGTCAAGAAGTAACGGAGGCGGTTGTTACCGTCCCTGCATATTTCAATGATGCTCAGCGTCAGGCTACTAAAGAGGCAGGTGAAATCGCTGGCCTAACAATCAAAAGAATCATCAATGAACCAACTGCTGCGGCGTTGGCTTATGGCCTAGACAAAAAAGGCATTGATCAAAAAATCGTAGTTTTTGACTTTGGGGGTGGAACCCATGACGTTTCAGTACTTGAATTAGGCGATGGCGTTTTTGAAGTATTGGCAACAGACGGAGATACCCATTTAGGTGGAGACGACGTCGATGATGCAATCATCAATTGGTTGGCTGAAGAATTCAAAGCCGAAGAAGGTCTTGATCTTCGCCAAGATCCAATGGCTCTTCAACGCTTAAAAGAAGCAGCTGAAAAAGCAAAAATTGAGTTATCTTCCACAACGGCCTCTGAAATAAACTTACCGTACATCATGCCTGTGAATGGTATTCCAAAGCACTTGGTAAGAACTTTGCAGCGCTCTAAATTTGAACAACTCATTTCTAGCATCGTGGAGCGCACAATAGCTCCTTGCCGTTCTGCACTTTCTAATGCAGGTCTGCAACCAAGCGACATCGATGAAGTGATTTTAGTAGGTGGTTCTACCCGTATCCCTGTTATTCAGGAGGCTGTGGAGCGTTTCTTTGGAAAAGCACCATCAAAAGGTGTCAATCCAGATGAAGTAGTGGCTGTTGGTGCGGCTATTCAAGGTGGAGTCCTTACCGGAGAAGTAAAAGATGTCTTACTTTTAGATGTCATTCCACTTTCTTTAGGAATTGAAACCATGGGTGGTGTATTTACCAAGCTTATCGATGCCAATACAACCATTCCAACCAAAAAATCAGAAGTATTCTCAACGGCCTCAGATAATCAGCCATCAGTAGATATTCACGTTCTTCAAGGTGAGCGCGCAATGGCCTCAGACAACAAAACACTTGGTCGTTTTCAATTGTCTGATATTCCGCCAGCGCCACGCGGGGTTCCGCAAATCGAGGTTACTTTCGACATCGATGCGAATGGTATCATGAATATCTCTGCCAAAGACAAAGGAACTGGCAAGCAACAATCAATCAAAATTGAGGCATCCAGTGGTTTATCTGATGAAGAAATCCAACGCATGAAAGCGGAGGCAGAAGCAAATGCAGATGCCGACAACAAGCGTCGTGAAGAAGCTGAATTAATCAACAAAGCAGACTCTCTAATTTTCCAAACTGAGC
>JBIPMW010000304.1:0-2599 GCA_044376455.1 Crocinitomicaceae bacterium
AGGAGGCTGTCAGGATCGGTGGCGATCTGATCATCAACGCCACGGGCGTTGTCACGTTCAGCAAAGGTGTCACCCTCGACAACGGTGGCAAGCTGACCATCACGGGTGCGAGCCAGATCAACTTTGCCAACACCAGCAGCATCACCCTCAATGGCGGCGGCGACTTGCTGCTGGAGGGTGACGAGATTGATCTGTCCATGGGGTCGGGTCAGGTCGTGGGAACGGGTACGCTGGCCTTGCGCACTGCGGACAAGTCGAAGGCGATTGCGATCGGTTCGCCTGACAACGTCGGCACCAACAATGTGCTCAATCTGGAAACGCAGGAACTGCGCACCCTGGCAGAAGGCTTCAGCAGCATCACGATAGGGCACGTCGGAACTGATGGTCACGCTGCTGCTGCTGCTTCCGGAAGCGTGGTCACGTTAGGTGCCGAGAGTTTCGGTACGAACCCCCTTTTCCGCGACGATGTCTCGGTCTATGGCGGCACGATCACGGTGGGCGATTTCGGGTTCGACAGCTGGATCGTCCGAATCGGCGCGGGCGAGAAACTCAAGCTCGACGCAGTCAGCGACATCCAGATCTTCAATGAGATCGAGTCTGACTCAATAGAGTTGTACTCGGCCAGCGGCAATGTTTCCCAGGACGATGACGCCAACGACGCCAAGACGGCCGAAGCCTTGCGCAGCCGTGAACTGGTGGTACGTGCCGCATCGGGTGTCAACCTGCAGTCCATCGAGACCAACCTTCTCTCGGTACTGAACACAGGCGCCAGTGGTGACATCAGTCTGGGTGTCAATGGCGTACGCACGACCACACCGGTGGGCCGTTTCTCGACCTCCACCATCACAGGTGACGTGCAGTTGGTGCGCCTGGAGCAGAGCAGCGCATCGGCCACGGGTGCGATCGAGCTCGTAGCCCGCGGCGGCACGGTGACGGTACAGAGTGGCACCGTCAGCGATGCGACGGCACTGGTCTTGAACGGCACTGCGACCTATGGCGTGGTGCACGCCGGGACCGGCAGTACGACGGTCGAGGCCCAGGGTACGGGTGAAGATCTGGTGGTGCGCAAGGCGGTGACGTCCAAGGGGACGATCACGCTGAAGGCCGCCGACGCGCTGACCACCGAGGCCGGCGTGAACGTGATCGCGACCGGAGCAGGTGCGAATCCCGCCATCACCTTGACCGCGACTGCGGGCGCGATCACACAGGGTGGCAATATCGTCTCGGGCACTGGCACCAACGGCGGTCAGATCACCTTGACCGCCGGCACCACCATCACGATGGCCGACGGCACCGAAACCAGTTCGTTGGGGACGGGTGGCCAGGCCACGCTGACGGCCGGCGGCAACATCGCCCTGAGCAAGGTGCTCGTGGGTGCCAGGGCCACCGTGACCAGCACGGGCGGCGCCATCAGCGACAACTTGACGGGCAACGCGGCCAACATCGTTGGCGAGAGCGCCGATGGGGTGTTCAGCGCAGCCAACGGCATCGGCGCCCCGGGGGCCGCGCTGCGCACTGCGCTGGGCTCGCTGGTGGCGAGCAATTCGGCCAGTGGAGGCGTCTACGTCGTTGAGGACACGGGGCTGCGTGTGGCGAACACCCTATCCGGCACGCTGGGCATGAACCTGGCGAGCGCAGGCTTGGTGGCCAACGCTGGTCAGGTCTCCCTCGTGCTGACGACGGGCGACCTGACGGTCGAAGGGGGCATTCTCACCACGGCCGAAGGCAGCAATGCCGGCAATGTCCTGCTGCAGACGCTCGCGGGCGACATTGGCATCCAGGCCGACGTGACCTCGGCCTCGGGCCACATCAGCGTGTTGGCCAGTGGATCTGTCAACCTGGGCACGGTGCAGCCTTCGATCCAGTTGACGACGCAGGCTGACGGGCGCACCGTCGACGTGCAGGCCGGCAGCGGCGCGGTCACGATGGGGGCTGATTCCGGCCTCGTGACGAACAACGGCGCCATGCGCGTGCAGGCTGCCACCGGCATCGTGCTGGGCGTGCTGAACGCCGGCACCGCCGGCGCGACCGACCAGCGCAGCATCACCCTCGTGGCGGGCACGGCCATCACCGACGCGGTGACGACCGGCACCGACACGATCAACGTCACGGCGCAGAGCCTGCGCCTGACGTCTGGCACGGGTGTGGGTACGGGCACAAACGCCATCGAGACGAGCGTCACGAACCTTGCCGCGGCGGCTACGGGTGCCAACGCCGGGCTGTTCATCGCCGAGCACAACGGCCTGACGGTGGGCAGCGTCGCGGCCGTCACGGTCCAGCGTGTCGGCGCAGACGGCGCCGTCACGGCTCTGGCAGACTCGGCTTCCCTGGGAGGCCTGACCACCGGCACCGACGGTTCCCTGGTGCTGCGCAACAGCACCGGCGCGGCTGGCGCGCTGATGGTCGATGCCGCGGTGACGGCTGCGGGCGCGGGTCACGTGCTGTTGCAGGCGGTGAGCGGAGCCCTGACGTTGAACGCGGCGGTGGATGCGGGCAGCGGCAGCGTGAGCATCGTGTCCAGTGGCGCGCAGACCTATGCGGCTGCGGGTGACGTCATGACGACGGCGGGCACGATCGACGTGCAGGCCACGGGAGCGGG
>JBIPMW010000428.1:0-2597 GCA_044376455.1 Crocinitomicaceae bacterium
GTTTCCCGATGAGGAACCAAAGCCCGGCGATGAGTGCCTTGGAGTGTCCGGCCAATGGGGGCCAAGCTGCCAAGCAAAAGACGGAGGGCATCAAGTTTTTGGAATTTGGTATCGCCGACGCATCGAGCCGGTGGAGCCAGAGCCGAAGCACTACGTTTTGCGGGTCGGCGATTCGGCAACCCTTCCCAACGGCCAGACGATCACGGCCACAGAAAAAGGCTTTGAGGTGACAGAGTGAAATTCGAGATTATCGACTATATCGGGGCGGCTAGTGCCTACTTTGTCCTTGTTGTTTGGGGGGCGTGCTTGGTAAAGCTTACAGAGCCTTACTACAGCGAACCCAGCGACCCCCAACGCTACACAGTTCACTTCGATGGCATCGACTACCAAGACCTGACGCGAGACTATCACGGGCTATCCAGGGATCGGTCGGCGTACAAAACCAAAGCGGGCAAACGTATTGAGTTTCACGGCAATTTTTATGAGGTTGAGCAATGAGCGATAACTCAGCCAGCGAAACAAAAGAGCTTAATCAATGGATATCGGACTTGCAGGAGGATGTTGAGTTTGAGCCCCTGCTAGATTTTCTTGAGCGACTAAAAGAACCAGAACCAGAAACCGAAGAGAATGAGGTGGAGCAATGAGCAAATTCCAAACAACAACCAGGGGCGGGCATGATTATCGGATCACAGGGCGAGACCCGGAATTCGCAAGCTTGATCCGTGGCGAGGTCGATGATTCCGGGGTGACGATCCATGTGCAGTGGACCGAAGGCGGCAGGTGCAACCTAGACAGCGAAAGCCAATACGACCTAATCCCCGTCGAACCAGAGGCCAGCCCCGCGAAGGCGCGAGTTGATTTGGCCTTGGCGGCTCATTGCCTGCTGACGGCTGTTGTCGAGTTCCAGCGGGCAGAGGACGCTGTCGAACAACACAAAAAACTGCTTTTGAATGCCTTCGTAGCGTCTGGCAAAACCGAAGTGGTGGTTAAGATCGACGGCGAACACTACCGTTTTTGGACCAATGAAACCAGAGTCTTTTTTCGCAAAATCGAGGTGCTTTAATGAAGCGGCAATGGGAACCAACGACACGCGGCCTGTACTGGGTGCGCGGCATCGAAGAGATCGACAGAGAAGCCGAATTCCACGACCTTCGCGGTGAGGTCGGCAATCACAGCAACGAGCCGCCGAGCGAAGATCCATTGGACTGGGCTTGGGAAACGTGGCGTAGCGATGGGCGGTATTTGGTCGAGAAGGAAAGCTCTATGGATTTAATGGAGGTGCAAGATGGAACCGACGAATGACAGCGAAGAGATGCAAGTCTGGTACGTTAGCCCGGACAAGCAAGGAAATAACAACGAGATTGTGTTCGACAATCGAGACGAAGCCGAAAGTTACGCCGAGAATGTTTTGTCCAATCGTTTCGACGACCTAGGCGACGACTTTGGAGAAACAATAACCATTCGGCGCGGAAAGATGCTACGCAGCAAATACGAAAGCTTGGAGGATTGCTAAATGAGTGGAGCTAAATGGGATAAGGGGCCGGCCAAACTGGCCAATGGTTTCGATGCGATTATCAATCGTTTTTGCGAAAAGCGACAGAAATACATCGGAGAATTGCAGGACGGTAGCGGCGGCTGGTTTGCTAGAGAGTGGGACGCTAACGGGTGGTACAGCTTTCGAGGCAAGACAGCAGAAGACCCGTACAACCTAGCCCCTCCGCCAAAGAAAACGGTTCGGGTGCAAAGGTGCCTAGCAATTCACCACAACGGAATGACAAGCACTTACGCCAATAGGCAAAATGCAATATCAGTAGAAAAAGATATTTTTGCCCTTATCGAAATCGATCGCGAAGTCGAGGAAGGGGAGGGGCTGTCATGACCGACCAAGAAATCCTAAACCGGATCAATGCGGAGATCGCAACGAGCGAAACGGCATGCCAAAATCTCAAGCGTGGCACTTTGGGCTACCACGAATCGCTTTGCGGTCTTATTGGCTTTATCAACGGGCTTAAATTTGCTAGGGCGTTGATCGAGAAGCGAACGGAAGAGGTGACATTTTGATCTACATCTACAAAGCCGAGCTAATCCGCGTCGTCGATGGCGATACCGTGGAGCTTATGATCGACCAGGGATTCAGTCAATTTACTAAGCAAACGATGAGGCTCTACGGCATCGATGCACCGGAGATGAACACCGCTGAGGGCAAGGCAGCTAAGGCGTGGCTACGGGAGGCACTACAGCCTCTTGAAGCGATCTACGTCCAGACGATCCAGCTATCGACCAAGGCCAAGCGCGACAAGTACGGGCGGTTTCTGGCGGTGCTTTATGATCGATTCCCGCAAGCCGGGCAGATTGTGGCTCAATCTGGGTCGCTTCCGTTGTATTCGGTTAATCTTGTAATGGTCGATCTAGGTCACGCAAAGGAAAGGTACTGGTAAATGAGCAGCGAAACCAAGCTAAACGCCGAGCAGATTTGCTATCGTGCTAAAGGGAAAATCCTAAATTTCCTTCGTTCCCCTGTTGAGCATTGCGACGTAATCAAATGTGAGGGAGGGCAGTATTTTGTTTTCAAGTTTACAAAATGGGATGTCAGCTAT
>JBIPMW010000080.1:0-8444 GCA_044376455.1 Crocinitomicaceae bacterium
AACGATCACGGGCTTTGGATGATAGATTGCTTCCTCAAGTGCATAAAGAGAATCTTCAAAACTTACGAGCAAGCCAATCTTTTCGAGCGGGCCGGTAACGCAACGCGCTGGGGTCATTTTTGGAATGTACGTTGTTTTATAAACCGGATTCAGGCTTTGTATTTCAGTGAGTTCCCAATCCGTGAGTTTGGCGATGGTTTGCATGTGCACACCACTTTTCAAACACATGGTGTCCAGTTGGGAATTATGAATTTTCGCCTCCATCGGAATAATGTTGTATTCTGCGTGGTAGGTCATCATGTAGGCCGCTGCAATGAAATTTGGAACATAGCCTTGCGTTTCTTTTGGAAGAAAGGGCCGTACTTCCCAATACGTAGTTTTGCCACCAGATTTACGGATGGCGTGATTGACATTTCCCGGACCCGCATTGTAGGCGGCAAGCGCTAAATTCCAATCGCCGTAGATACCATATAGTTGCTTGAGGTAACGACAAGCAGCATCGGTGGCTTTTTCAGGATCCATGCGCTCATCGATGTATGAGTTTTCGTCTAGACCAAAATAAAGTCCGGTCTTGTACATGAATTGCCATAACCCGAGTGCACCAGCTCTTGACTTCACTTGTGGTCGTAAACCACTTTCGATTACCGACAAATAACGCAATTCTAATGGTAAGCCGTATTCAGTGAGTTTTTCTTCAAATAAATCAAAATACAGGGCAGAACGCCCTAGTGCTACACGTATAAAGCCACGGCGTTGCGCCGCAAAAAACTTGATCGTTGATAGTGTTGCGGCATTACAATCGAGGTGAAATGGTGTGAGCTCGTTCATTTTGGACAAGCGCTCACAAATGATGGAATCTGAAAAAGTAGGAATCTGGCCTGGGGCGTAATTCAAGGCAGAAATAATGGAATCGTATTTTTGAGAGTTGGCATAATCTGCGTAAAACAAATTAAGGCTTTGCTGCACCGTATTGACAAATGGATCTGGATCAAGGGTGTCAGATGGGCGCACAAGATGTGCTGGCTTTTGCGCAATCGCAACTGCGGATAAAAAGAAGAGAAGGGAAAAAGAAATCCACTTCATCATAGAACATCCTGAATTAATGCAGCAGCATGGTAAAGATAATCTTCCTCGAAATCTTTAGCCATTACTTGTAAGCCAAATGGTAAACCATTTGAATGTGTGCCGAAAGGCATGCTTAGCGCAGGATTTCCTGTTAGATTTGCGTGAACCGTAAAGATATCTTGCAAATACATCTGAATGGGATCTTTGACTGCATTCATTTCAAAAGCAGTAGATGGTGTTGTTGGAGACAACAAGACATCACAACTTTGAAGCAGCTCATTGGTGCGGTTTTTCAGTATTCTTCGTACTTGCTGACCTTTTGTATAATAGGCATCGTAGTAGCCATGGGACAAAACAAAAGTACCGGTCATGATGCGGCGCTTGACCTCCGGACCAAAGCCTTCTGTGCGAGATTGCATATAAGTAGCTTCTACACCTTGTGCTTCAGGACTTCTATACCCATAATGCACCCCGTCAAAGCGGGCTAAGTTTGAAGAAGCTTCGGCAGTAGTGAGTACGTAATAGGTCGGGACCATATACTCGAGAAATGGAAAGCTAACTTCTGTAAGTTCGTGGCCAGCAGCTTTTAAAGCAGCCACACTCGCATCAAGTTTGGTTTTGACTTCTGGGTCGAGACCCGGATGATTGAAGCATTCCTTGATATAGCCAATCTTTAGTTTGGCAGGTAATTCTTGGCGAACTACATAGGGCTTACTAGAGCTCGTTGCATCGAAGTCGTCTTGCCCGGCAGTGAGTTCAACTAATAATTTGGTATCGTTGAGGTCATTGGTAAAAAAACCAATTTGATCAAATGAAGAGGCATATGCTATGAGTCCGTAACGGCTCAGGCGGCCATAAGTGGGTTTGATCCCAAAGGTGCCGGTCCAGGATGCAGGCTGACGAATGGAGCCTCCGGTATCGGAACCCAATGAAACCGTGCAAAGGTGTGCTGAAACTGCCACTGCACTACCTCCAGATGATCCACCTGGTACGTAGTTGGCTTTTAAGTTGTTATGGACAGGACCAAATGCAGAATTTTCATTGGAGCTGCCCATTGCAAATTCATCGCAATTGAGTCTGCCAATAACGATTGCGTCTTGATCGAGCAAACGCTGAAGGACAGTTGAGGTATAGATAGAACTAAACCCTTCTAAAATTTTTGAAGCGGCAGAAACGCGGTGGTTTTTGTAGCAAATGTTGTCTTTGATTCCGACAATAACTCCTGCTAATTTACCTGCGGTTCCCGCTTTGATTTTGGCATCAACGGCAATGGCCTGCTCGCGGGCAGAAGTTTCAAAAACTTCTAAAAAAGCATTGAGGTGTTGGTGTGCTTCGATGCGAGACAAGTGTTCCTCAACGAGGTCCAATGCTGTCTTGCCAGAATGCAAAGCACTCTGAATCTCTGCGATTGTTCGGTACATGCGTTTACTTTTCTTCTTTAGAAATTTCTGTTGAAGAATCTGTTGTGTTGCTTTCGCCTTTAGAAGCATCTTTGAACTCTTTAACACCTTTTCCAAGGCCTTTCATGAGTTCAGGGATTTTTTTGCCGCCGAAGAATAATACAACAATTGCAAGTATTAGGATGATTTCAGTTGGTCCGAATTTGCCCATAATTTCTATTTTATTTGTCCTACAAAACTAATGAAATTTAGCTTTGATAAGGGTTTATAATTTTCTTGCGACTTCAACTTCTTCGTATGCTTCAATGATATCACCAATTTGGATATCGTTGAATTTATCGATGTTCAAACCACATTCATAGTTGTTTTTCACTTCTTTGACATCGTCTTTGAAACGCTTCAATGAACCTAAAGAACCAGAATGCACGACAATTCCATCGCGAATCAGGCGGATTTTAGAGCTGCGCTTGATGATACCGTCGAGTACATAACATCCGGCAATTGTACCGACTTTGGTAATTTCGAAAGTTTCGCGAACTTCAGCAGACCCAAGTACTTTTTCTTCAATATCTGGAGATAACATGCCTTCCATCGCTGCCTTGATTTCTTCAATAGCTTTGTAGATGACCGAATACATGCGGATATCAATTTGCTCTGTTTCAGCTAATTTACGCGCTGGTAAGGTTGGTCTTACTTGGAAACCAACGATGATGGCATCAGATGCAGAAGCAAGGTTAACGTCTGCTTCGGTGATGGCACCAACACCTTTGTGAACGATATTTACTTGGATTTCTTCCGTAGAAAGGTTCAAGAGTGAATCTGAAAGGGCTTCGATTGATCCATCGACGTCACCTTTCACAATGATATTGAGCTCTTTGAAGTCTCCGATTGCCAAACGACGACCGATTTCATCAAGAGTAATGTGTTTAGTGGTACGTAAGCCCTGCTCGCGGTAGAGTTGCTCTCTTTTCTGAGCAATTGACTTGGCTTCTTTTTCGTCATCGAGGATGTTGAATTTATCACCTGCGCTTGGTGCACCACCGATACCCAATACAGATACTGGTTGAGCTGGGCCCGCCTCTTTTAAGGCAACACCGTGTTCGTCGTGCATGGCACGTACGCGACCGTAGTAGCGACCAACAAGCACAACATCTCCAACGCGCATGGTTCCTGCTTCAACGAGCATATTGGTTACGTATCCTTTTCCTTTGTCTAAGGAAGATTCAATGACGGTACCAACGGCATTTTTGTTAGGGTTTGCTTTGAGGTCAAGGAGTTCAGCTTCCAATAAAACTTTATCGAGGAGTGCATCGATATTTAAGTTTTGCTTGGCTGATATTTCTTGAACCTGGTATTTTCCACCCCAGTCTTCTACCAATATATTCATAGCAGAAAGTTGTTCGCGAATGCGGTCAGGGTTAGCGCCCGGTTTGTCAATTTTGTTAATGGCGAATATCATTGGCACATTGGCCGCTTGCGCATGTGAAATCGCTTCTTTGGTTTGTGGCATGACGTCGTCGTCTGCTGCTACAATGATGATGGCAACGTCTGTGACTTGCGCACCACGTGCACGCATAGCGGTAAACGCTTCGTGACCCGGTGTATCCAGGAAAGTCATTTTGCGACCATCTTTGAGGGTAACTGAGTATGCACCGATGTGCTGCGTGATACCACCTGCTTCACCTTCTGTGACGTTTGCATTTCGGATTCGGTCAAGTAAAGATGTCTTACCGTGGTCAACGTGACCCATTACGGTAATAATTGGCGGACGTGCGATGAGGTCTTCAGGCTGATCTTCAACAACTGAAATAGCATCTTGAAGCTCTGCACTGATAAATTCAGTTTCAAAGCCGAATTCGTCTGCGACAATATGAATCGTTTCGGCATCCAATCTTTGATTGATGGAAGCAAAAATACCTAACGACATACAGACAGAAATAACCTGAGTCGGTTGAACATTCATCATGGATGCCAACTCGGAAACGGTAACAAATTCTGTAAGTTTGAGTGTTTTCTCTTCGAGCTCAGCCATCGCCATTTCTTCCTGGCGGCGCTGTGCATAGTTATCGCGTTTTTGACGGCGATTTTTTGAAGCCTTCGACTTTCCTCCTTGATTCGAAAGACGTGCTAAGGTTTCTTTGATTTCCTTTTGGATATCTTGCTCAGAAATCTCGGCTTTTTCTGTTTTTGGTCGTGCCTGATTATTGCCACCGGCATTGTTGCCTGCGTTGTTTCCTGGCTCAACTTTTTTGATACGTTTGCGTTTACGCTTTGAATTCGCATCGTCTGAAGAAGATGCAACTGGCGTGCGCGGACGCTCAACAGGAAGATCAATTTTTCCAAGAACGGTAGGGCCACTAAGTGTCTGACGCGCTACGCGAATAGTTTCAATTTCAGCTGGCGCTTCTGGAGCAGCCGGTGTTTCTTGAACGGCCTCAGCAGGTTTTTCAGGAGTTGGCACAACTTCTGCAACTGGTTCTGGAGCAATGCTTTTTTCCTCTTGAATAGGTGCTTTAGCAACTGGGCTATCTTTCTTTTTGTCAGGGCGCGTACGTTGATTGATGGCATCTAAGTCGATTTTACCTACAACGTTTACTTTATTTTCAGCAGCACTTGGCTCTACTTCTGGCTCAGCTACCGGCTTTTCTGCAGGTGCTGGTGCAGATGGAGTTTCGCTCAGCACTTGACGCTTGATTTCTTCGAGGTTGATTTCCCCTTCGTCTTCGTCTTCGTCTTCTTGAACTGGTTGAGCTACTGTTTCTTCTTGCGGCTTGTCTTTGATTGATAAAGACTCGCGTTTTTCGCGACGCAATGCAGCCTTAGACTGCTCTTTCATGTTTTGGTCAGCGGCAAATTCTTGGCAAAGAATATCAAAGTGCTCCTGCTCCAAACGTGCTGTTGGGCTCGCTTCAATAACTATTCCTTTTGAACCTAAGAATTCGACAATTGTCGGAATTCCTACATTCAATTCACCTGCTGCTTTTCCTAAACGAATCGGTTTTCCCGCCATAATCTATTATTGCGCTCCTAATTGGTATTAAAGTTATTCAAATTCTGCTTGTAAAATACGGAACACCTCTTCGATTGTCTCTTTTTCGAGGTCTGTTCGTGATACAAGGTCATCTTTGCTGATCTCAAGTACTGACTTCGCGGTATCGCAACCAATTGCCTTGAGTTCATCGATAATCCAGCTATCGATTTCATCTGCAAATTCTTCGAGGTCAACGTCTTCGATGTCTACTTCACCATCGCGGTAAACATCAATTTCAAAACCACAGAGCTTACCGGCAAGTTTGATGTTGTTTCCACCTTTACCAATTGCCAAAGACACTTGATCTGGTTTGAGATACACTTTGACGCGTTTGTCGTCTTCTAAAACCTCCATTGAAGTGATTTTAGCTGGTGACAAAGCGCGTTGAATGAGCAATTGTTGATTGCTCGTATAGTTGATGACGTCAATATTTTCGTTGCGTAACTCACGAACGATTCCGTGAATTCTAGAACCTTTCATACCGACACATGCTCCTACTGGATCAATACGGTCATCGTAAGATTCTACAGCAACTTTGGCGCGTTCTCCTGGTTCACGGACAATTTTCTTGATAGTAATGAGACCATCAAATACTTCTGGAACTTCGAGCTCAAATAAGCGCTCGAGGAATTCAGGAGCAGTACGTGAAAGAATAATTACCGGTGTACTGTTGCGCATATCAACTTTAGCAACAACGGCACGAACAGATTCTCCTTTTTTGAAGAAATCCGAAGGAATTTGCTCTGATTTTGGTAAAATAAGTTCGTTGTTGTCGTCGTCCATGATGAGGATTTCTTTTTTCCAAACTTGGTAAACCTCACCCGTAACGATTTCACCGATACGCTCTTTGTATTTATTGTAAAGTTGGTCTTTCTCGAGCTCCATGATACGAGAAATCAGGTTTTGACGCAAAGCCAAAACATTGCGACGACCAAAATCAGCAAACTTGAATTCTTCGGTTACTTCTTCACCGATTTCAAAGTCAGGCTCAATTTTAATGGCATCTGAATAGGCGATCTCCGTATTTGGATCTTCTACTTCGCCGTCGCCAACGATTTCTTTGTTCAAGAAAATTTGAACATCACCCTTGTCAATGTTGACAACGATATCGATGTGCTCGTCTGTATTGAACTTCTTTTTGAGCATCGCACGGAAGACATCTTCCAATACGTGTTGCATCGTTTGTTTGTCAATGTTTTTAAGTTCTTTGAACTCCGAAAATGAGTCAACAAGTTCCAAACTGTTCATGGTGCTTATTTAAAGGATATTACAATTTTTGCTTCTTTTATTTGGTTGTAGGGTAGTTCAATGAACTCTTCTACCCATACTTTTTTCTTTTTTTCTTCGTCGCGTCTTTGGATGCGCTGCTTGAACACAAGATTGTCATCGGCCATTTTTACCAATTCAGCCTCAAATTTCTCGCCTTCTTGCGGTTGAACTTTGAAACTGCGACCCACATTTTTTGCAAACTGATTGATGTGGCGAATAGGCTGATCAAGGCCTGCTGAAGAGACATGCAATTCAAAGTCTGTTTGTTCGCGATCGAGGTTATGTTCGATATTGCGAGAAACAGCCATGCAGTCACTAACGCTAACTCCTCCTTTGAGTTTATCTAACTCAACGTTGATGACGTTTTTAGGTGAAATGCGGAGGTCAACAACGTAAAGACCGTTGTCTAGTTCAGCGATACGCTCAGCAATTAAGGATTCTATTAATTTACGATCTAACATGTAGTTACGTTTGTGGAAAAAAAGAGGGGACTTTCGTCCCCTCGTTCTAACCATCTTCAAATGTGGTACAAATATAGGCACTTTTTTCTATTCCACCAAATCCTACCTTATCTTTGCTTTATGTTAGTTGAAATAAACGATAAAATTGTATCCACCCAAATCTTTGAAAAACAATTTGTGTGTGACTTAACTGCCTGTAAAGGTGCCTGCTGTATTGAAGGTGATGGCGGCGCACCAGTTACAGTAGAAGAGGTTAAAATCATTGAGCAATATATAGAGCACATCAAACCTTACATGAGGCCAGAAGGTCTTGCTGCGATTGCTGCAAGCGGCGTTGTCTACCATGATGAAGATTTTGAACCCGCAACTACTTTGGTTAACGGAAAAGAATGTGCATTTGTCTATTTTGACAACAGTAATACGGCAAAATGTGCCATTGAAAAAGCGCACAGAGAAGGAAAAATTGATTTCATCAAACCACTTTCTTGTCACCTCTACCCTATCCGCACCAAGCAATTTGCCGAATATACAGCACTCAATTACGAAAAATGGGACATCTGCGAACCTGCTTGTGCTTGTGGTGAAAAATTAGATGTTCCCGTTTATAAATTTTTAAAAGAGCCCCTCATCCGAGCCTTTGGCCCTGAATTCTATCAAGAGTTGAAGATCGTTGCAAAAGAATTAAATGAACAATAAGAAAAGAAAAAGGCCCGAATGATCGGGCCTTTTTTGTAGTTTGTTTATAGCAAAATATTAATGCTCTTCTTCTCCAGCTTCAAGCGGCGTTGTTTGCGGAATGAAATCTTCACTCGCGCCTGGCTTGGAATAGTCGTATGGCCAACGGTGTACCACTGGGAGTGCACCATGCCAGTTTCCGTGAATACGCTCCACTGGAGTTGTCCATTCAAGTGTATTTGATTTCCAAGGGTTTTGCGGAGCTGCTGGACCTCTGAAAATACTATAGAAGAAATTGAATAAGAACAATGCTTGACCTAAGGCAGCTATGATTGCAAAAATGGTAATGACTTCATTTAAGTCAACCATAAGTTCAAAAGAACCTTTGTCAAACTCACTGTAAGCTGAGTAATCATAATAACGGCGTGGAGCTCCTGCCAATCCTACAAAGTGCATTGGGAAGAATACGCCATAGGCACCAATAATTGTAATCCAGAAGTGAGCGTAACCTAAACGCGTGTTCATCATACGCCCGAACATTTT
>JBIPMW010000458.1:0-2587 GCA_044376455.1 Crocinitomicaceae bacterium
CGTCCGCGATCAGCGGGGCGGCGTAGAACTTGAAGTAGTCCCACGCGATGCGCCGAGCCTGATTCTGGTAAGGCGCGACATACCCGAACAGGCCGTTAGGCCCGGTATACATCACGGCTGCGCGGATAATGTCGTTTACCGCTGCGACTGTTTTACCGGCTCGACGATGCGCGACGAGGCAGGCCCACCGCTTCGTGCGGTCGTGGAATGGAAGGAAGGCCCGCCGTGGGTTGTACGGCAGGACTATTTCAGTCAACGGGGTTGCCCCATGTGATTACTATGCGCTGCGCTTCGCCGTCCTTGCCCGTGACCTCGCTGCGTTGCAACTTCGGCACATGGTATTCCAGCAACGAGGTAAAGCAGCCGAACGCCGCCTCTGCTCCACGATCGCGGTGTATCTCGTCTAGCCACCCCTGCAGCCGGTCTGCATTCCCGTCCACGAATCGCGCTATAGCCTCCCGTGCGGCGGCTGTGGCCTTATTAGGCGTACCTGTCTGCCGCCCCCCGGTTTTCTTTCCTTTCGCCATGTAATGCGCCCTAGTTTAGATTACGGGTGAAACAATAACCGTGTTTATGCGCGTATTGTATCAAAGCAGCCTACGAGCCGCACCAATCCGCGCTTCGGCAATCTTGACATACTCGGCGTCTCGTTCGATGCCGATAAAGTCAAAGCCTTCCAGCATCGCGGCTTTACCCGTTGAGCCTGACCCCATGAACGGATCAAGGACGGTGCCGCCCGGTGGGGTGACGAGACGGCAGAGGTAGCGCATCAGGTCGGTGGGTTTGACGGTGGGGTGAGTGTTTTTCCTCGGGCGCGATTGCCTGCCGTTATCGCGTAACGCGCCCACGCCTGCCACGCCTGCCACGCCTTCATCGCGGTCTTTCGCGCTCGCCTTCGCGCAGTAGAAGAAACGGGCGGCGTCGTTGAGCAGCCCCACCACCTCGTCGCAGCCATCGTGTATCAGATTGGCGGGCCAGCGGCCTGCGGCGGTTGAACCTTTAGCGTCCTGCGGCATCCCGACCGCGCTCATGTTCAAACTATTTCCGCCCGCCTTGTTCCCCGCTGGCGCGTTATATCGCACTTCATTTCCCACCCTGCACCCATCCACATTCAGCGCCCCCGTGCCGTGCGCCAACACATTCTCGGCTACCGTGCCGATAAGCGGCTTGCGGGCTACGGTGATAGGCTCCAGCGCGGGTTTGAGAGCGGTACCCCATCCTTGCCAAGCCGTTGCGGGAGCCGTTGCGGGAGCCGTTGCGGGAGGCCGTGTGATTGTTCCGTATGCGTTGCCTTGCCCCTTACCGCCAACGGTAGCAGGCCCAATCACCTCGCGCTCCGCGCCCGCCGCCTTGTCAATCGCCTTGCTCACATCCAGCGACTTCGGAAACCCCGACCCGTACACCCACGCGATCATGTCGCGTATCTCAAACCCCGCGTCCTCAATCCGCACCGCCATCCGGTGCTGTGTTCGCGTACCGGCGAAGGCGAGAAGATGCCCGCCCGGTTTCAACACTCGCAAACACTCGCGCCATATCGCCTCGCTCGGTACATCGTAATCCCACCGCTTGCCCATGAAGGCGAGGCCATAGGGCGGGTCGGTCACAATGGCATCAACGGAATCGGCGGGCAGCGTCCGCAGCACATCCAGACAATCCCCCGTGTAAATCATCGGCAATGCTCCGGTCTTATTGCCAACTGGTAAAGTTCCCGCAACGCCCGCACCGTCGCCTCGGGATCGCGGGCCTCTATCCATTCGCCGCGTGGTTCCCAGACTGCGCGAAATGCCGCCTGCTTATCGCTCAACTTGCCGTTGGCGTGTTTGATTTCAAGCCAGCACACGAACGGTTTACCGCACGGCAGCGGCTTGACCGCCAACTTGTCCGGGATGGAATGCCCCGCTCTGGCGAAGTCCCACACGTCAAACCCCGCAGCCTTTACCGCATCGGTAACAGTCGCGTCGTTCATATCTCGTCGCATGGCGTAGCGCATCGTGGTTGAAACCCGCCTTTCTTCCTTGCGCCGATTATAGCCTTTCGCCCCTCGCGTGTCTGGCACCGCATCTGCAGCCGCGCATGGTCAAGGCCGATCATATCGCATATCCATTGCATCGACCCGATGCCATCCTCCGTGCTGTTAATCCACCGCATCGCCTGCCACCCATCTTCCCGGCCTGTCTTAGTGCAGTCGGTGATGGCCTGCCAGAGTACCGCAGCCCACAGCGCCCGGTAAGGGTTTGGCGGGAGGTCGTTGTCCGCGTTCAGGTCTGATTGGAAGTTGAAGCCGCGCATGATGCCCTGTCGTAAGTTTTGATGCCGTGCGATATCGCTTTGGAAATGATGTGCGCCTTGACGTTCCACGCCTTTGCGCGTTGCTCTAGCAGCCCGAGCCATTCTTTACGCGCTATCCGTGCGGCGCTGTAGTCTGCCCAAAACGCCTTGTGTTTAGCCGCAGCGCGGTATCCGGCTTGATGCACAGTCCACCAAAGCGGGACATTGTGCTTGCGGCACAGTTCCTTGTTAGTCGGAATGGCGCGTTGTCGAGCGGCGATTGCTAACGCCTCACGATACTGCGCCTCGGTTAAGGTGG
>JBIPMW010000257.1:0-2583 GCA_044376455.1 Crocinitomicaceae bacterium
TAAAATTCAGTTTGAACTGTCTCCAAAACCGTCAAAAACCGAAAAAGCGGAGAAGGGTTTATCAGGATTCGTACCTGTAAAAACTCGATGGGTGATTGAAAGAAGTAATTCTTGGATGGAACGCTGCCAATCTTTAGTCAAAAATTTTGAGCGCACTTTAGAACACTCCACTACCAAAATTCATCTCTGTTTTCTTCGACTTCTACTACGACGATTAGCTGTATCCTAAGATACCAAATAGGTTCTATAAACAATCTGTTCAGCCCAATCGCCCTGTTCCTTGTTAGTAAGGAATTCAAAATTGGCCGTGGTTGGTGGACGGCCAGATATTTGTATTTCAGTATCAATATTAAATGGGCATTGCTTAATCAGGTTCAGAATATCGTCTTTGTACATTTTTGTTCTTTTTTTATGATACCCAACGGACTGGCTTAACCACAGTTGCTCCGCTTCTCGGTTAGCTCTTTTCGGTGCATTCTGTCGGTTGCGCCGAAGTGTTCTTGTGGCTGGCAAAAATCTTAGTATTTCCAACCATTATAGTCATTTCAATTAAGATTGAGAATATCAATGCCAGAGTTCATAAGGGTTTAACCAGTCTAGAGTGTATCAGACTTATCTGAAATGACTATAACATTAATTGCGGCCAGAACAACTGTTCATTGTAACGAAATTTTGCATCTAGGCAACCCCTAGGGGACAAAAAACCGAAATTTTCCCGATATTTTCCGACAATAGCCAGAAACTTTCACCGATAACATACCAAGTGGTTTTTGTCTTGATCAATGTTTGGAAATTGCTGTCCCCTGGGAAGGATTACACATTGAACCTGATGCTCGTCTCCATTTAATCGCAGTTTTAGCTAATCAAGGTCAATAAGTAGTCGTGCAAAATTAATTTCTTAGTCAAGATAGGCACGCATGCAAAAGGCAGAAGGCAAGAGGTGGTTAGATATGTGTAATTAATTTTGCGCGCGGTACTTACTATGATTTCTTCCCCGTTGAAGAATTAATCTTCCTACAAAGACCTTAAATCAGCGATCGCTGATCGGTACAGAAGTTCTTTTTTCTATGAGCGATCCATTTCCTAATGGACTTCCAAAAAATAAACTATTTATCTAAGTCCTGTCTTAGAAAGTCCTGCCAGAATGAGATAAAATCTGAGGTCAAACCCTTTTAATATTCCGCTTAACCACATTGCATAAAACGCATGAATACAAAACGTGCAGGGGTTGAATTACCAAGTCAACTGCTCTCTAATCGTCTGATTCTGGGGATTATTGCCTCCTACGGTCTTGCGTTCATTGTCTTCGGTTTTCTCATGTCATCACCAGGTGAGATTCTGAATGGACTAATTGAGATCATCACCACCCGCGATGCTCTAATTACCGATTACATTGGTGTGGGAGGAATAGGAGCGGCTTTCGTCAACGCTGGGCTGCTAACTTGCCTCGCTTGCCTCCTCTACCGCATCACCCAAGCTTCTATCTCTGGTGCCTCAATCGCAAGTCTCTTTCTACTACTCGGATTCAGCCTGTTCGGCAAAAACCTGTTGAATGTTTGGCCAATCATTGCTGGAGTCTGGCTTTATGCAAAATTCCGAAATGAGTCATTTGCCGCTTATATTAATATCGCCTTCTTCGGCTGTGCTCTGGCCCCTATATTTTCGGAGATTCTTTACAGTACTGCGATTTCGCGTAGCGTCAGTATTCCGCTTGCCCTGTTCACCGCCCTGCTGCTTGGCTTTATCCTATCGCCCGTCGCCACCCAATTATTCAAGGCTCATGCTGGGTTCAATCTCTACAACATTGGGTTCACAGCAGGTGTTATCGGTACCCTAGTCGTTGCGCTCTATAAATCCTACGGCTATGTTCCTGACCCGGTTATGATTTGGACATCAGAAAATCAGGGGATCTTGACTGGTTTTCTGGTCATTCTCTTCCTATCCATGCTGATAGTGGGCATTTTTCTGGATCGCCAATCGCTCGGGCAATTATCCACACTTGTAAAATTATCGGGACAGGCCCCCAGTGATTTTGTTGCCATCGTTGGTCTTGGAGCAACCATGGTAAATATGGGCCTATGCGGACTGCTCGGTCTTGCCTACTTGCTGGTGATTGGAGCGGATTTAAATGGACCGACTATCGGTGGCATCTTAACCATCGTCGGGTTTGCAGCCTTTGGTAAGCACCCACTCAACATTGTGCCGATTATGGCTGGCATTTTTCTGGGTTCCCTAGCTAAACCCTGGAATATTAATGATCCGGCGATTGTGCTGGCAACCCTGTTTGGTACCACCCTTGCCCCGATTTCGGGTCAGTTTGGTTGGCAATGGGGAATTGTGGCTGGATTTTTGCATTCCTCGGCAGCCCTCACCGTTGGCTTCAACCATGCTGGACTGAATTTATACAATAATGGGTTTGCGGCGGGGATTGTTGCGGCTGTGATGGTTCCGGTTATTATTGCGGTAAAACGTTGACATCCTCACCGCCGTAAACGGACGGTGATTCCCAAACCTCACGATTTAGGTTTCTGCTTCTTTCCCTTGCGGGGTTCCGCACCTGCCTTAACAGAGTAAATCTGTTCT
>JBIPMW010000437.1:0-2582 GCA_044376455.1 Crocinitomicaceae bacterium
CTCGCGCACATATTTTTGACACGTTTGGAGGCGTTAATTGATGGACCGTGTTCCCCCTGTCGGATTGGCAGGTGCCGGGCGTCGCCTCTGGGCTGCCGTGTGGGACGTTGCCCCAGTGCTGCCACAGCATCAGGAGGTGTTGCTACTGGCGTGCAAGCAGGCTGACAGAGCCAGCGAGTGTCGCGAGATCCTCAGCAAGTCAGGCCTCGTGCAGGTAGACCGGTTCGGCAGCGAGCAACCGCATTGGGCCATTGAGACCGAACGCAAGGCATCGCAGGCGGCGGCCCAACTCGTCAAGCAAGTGTGCGCGTCCATTGGCAAGGACGCTGTTTCCCAAGCCGTCGAGGAGGACCTCTTCGGGTGAGCTACGTTTTTTCCGAGCCACATGCAAACAGGATTGAGCAATTCTTTGCTCAGCAGTTGCGGTACGTCGAAGGTGCCAAGGCCGGACAGCCGTTCGTCTTGGAGCCGTGGCAACGGAAGATCGTCCGCGACCTGTTCGGCTGGCTGCGGGAGGATGGGACACGGCGCTATCGGCTGGCGTACATTGAAGTTCCCCGAAAGAACGGGAAGAGCACGTTTGCTGCTGGGATCGCGTTGTATCTGCTGCTATGCGATAGGGAGGAGCGGCCCCAAGTCTACTCATGTGCTGGTGACCGAGAGCAAGCGGGCATCGTATTCAGAGCGGCCCGCGAGATGATCACGTCAGGGACTCCGACACTCCAGGCGGAGGCGGACCTTCGGCAATACGAGATCCGTGGAAACCGTCGTGGCGGGTGGTATGCAGCGACCTCGGCCGAGGCGTATTCAGCCCACGGCAAGAGCCCCCACGGGATCATCTTCGACGAACTCCATACACAGCCCAATCGCCAGCTATGGGACGCGATGTTGTCCGGCCGTGGAGCCCGTGCTAATCCTTTGGTGGTGGCGATCACGACGGCGGGGCATGACCGGTCGTCGATCTGTTGGGAGATGCACCAGCGAGCAGCGGCGGCAATTGCCGACCCAGACTCCGATCCGACGTTCTATGGGGTCATTTACGGGGCAGACGCGGGAGAGGACTGGACCAGCGAAGAAGTCTGGAAAAAAGCCAACCCGAATTTGGGAGTGTCTGTCTCTCTGGACTTTCTGCGGGACGAATGCACGGCAGCCCGGAATAACCCGGCAGCGGAAAACGTCTTCCGGAACCTCTACCTCAACCAGTGGACCGAACAGGCAGTCCGCTGGATTCAGATGCATCACTGGGATCAGTGTCGGACAGACTTCGACCTCTCTGAGTTCTCGGGGGAACCTGTCTGGTGTGGGCTGGACCTTGCATCAACTCGCGACATCAACGCCCTCTCGATGGTGTTCAAGAGGGACTCCGAATACTTCGTGAAGTGCCGCTACTGGATGCCCGAGGAGGTTGCCGACATTCGCGGGAAACAAGACCGAGCACAGGCCAAGAGGTGGGCCGCACAAGGGCTGATCACGCAGACTGACGGCAACGTCGCGGACTACGGTGTGATCTGTGCGGAACTGTGCGAGGTGGCCGAGCGGTTCGACCTTCAGTGTCTGGCCTACGACCCCTGGGGACCGGCCCGGGCGATGGCCCAGCAACTCGCGGCGGCGGGGTTCCCTGCTGAGCGGTTGAAGGAATTCCGCCAGACTATCGGATCATTCGCGGCCCCCTCGAAGGAGTTCGAGAGACGCATTGCCAATCAGACCCTACACCACGACGGCGACCCCGTGCTTCGCTGGATGGCGGGGAACGTAGCGGCGGAGCGGGACAAGAGCGATAATATCCGGCCGAGCAAGTCCCGATCTGCGGACAAGATCGATGGGATCGTGGCGACCATCATGGCGATGGGGACCGCGATGGTTGACGGCGATGTGGGCAGTGTGTACGACACGAAAGGGAGTCTGTCACTGTGAGCATTCTGTCGGGGATTCGGCGGGGTCTGGCGAATTGGATCGCGCCGGAGGCCCGTGGCATGTCGCAGCAGGTGGCCGATGCCTTGATGCCGAAAAGCTCCAGCGGTGTGGCTATCACCGAAACTTCGGCAATGACCGTCTCGGCTGTCTACGCTGCTGTTCGCGTGATTGCCGAGACAATTGCTCAATTGGAGTGGGAAGTCTACGAGCGGCAGGACGAAGCCAATATTGAGCGATACGACCACCCTTTGCGGCTGCTGCTGGACCAAGAACCTAACGGCGAGATGACGGCGTTCTCGTGGCGTATCGCGATGCTGTCAAGTTTCTATCTCCACGGCAACATGGTCGCAGAGATCGAACGCAACCGGGGCGGGCGGCCCGTCTCTCTCTGGTGGATTCACCCGGCCCGCGTGGCCATGAAGCGCGACAGCACGAAGCGCATCTATTACGAGGTGACCGACGAACACGGGATGAATCCCGTTCGTCTCGATCCGATCGACGTGTATCACGTCCCCCTGATGGCGGCTGATGGCATCGTCGGAAAGGGGCTGGTCCAGCGAGCCCGGGATAGCTTCGGCCTCACCCTCGGCATGGAGCAATACAGCGGCAGCAGCTTTGCCAATGGTGCCAGGCCCGGGGGCATCCTCAAGCATCCCGGCAAGCTGACG
>JBIPMW010000447.1:0-2576 GCA_044376455.1 Crocinitomicaceae bacterium
GAGGACAATTCTGCGGCGGGTCGGATTGCTGCTATTTCTGAGCAGTTTTCTGGGTTGGGGATTGATTGGCAGCGTCCTTATTTGAATGCTGATTCTGAGGATGTTTATCAGGGATTAGAGTTGGCAAGCTGATGCTAAGAGAAAATCAGAAACCGGGTTTTTACTATTTTCCTGAGTTATTCTGGGTAAAGCATAGAAAAAACCCCGGTTTCTTTCTTGGCGCAGAACTCGGAGACTCAGAAACCTGGTTTCTTTTTCGGGTAAAATAGGCTTATCGCCTTGCTTTTACTCTGGTTGGCAAAAGCGACCTGTGACTCGCTCATATTCATCTTCCAGTAACCACATAAGACTTTCTTCGTAAGTATCGCTGGTAAAGATAGATTGATAGTTTTGTGCGGGATTTTGAATCGAGAATTTACCGGATTGTTCTTTAACTAACATCAGAATATAGGGGGGTGAAAGCCAAGGATCTACCCAGATTTCGGCAAATTCCCATTGTGTTTTTTCTGTTGGCGTAATTTGCGTTTTTGCGTTTTCAGGATTTTGTGGTGCGCGGTCTGGTACGAGGTATGACATGATATTTTCCTGTGCTTTTTTTTATTTTTATTTCTCCATAGTGGAGAGGGATTCTCGTTCCATCTAATTTTAGGATATACCCAATTGGTTCGGCAAAAAATAATCCATAGCGTTCGTATTTGTCTTCTGAATCTGCTGCTCCCGTTCTCTCTCCTCTTTGCTTAATTTCCTCTGCCACTCTCTCCATTGTCTGGCGATTGTTAAACAAATAGACGATTCCTTCGATTTCCAGTTCTCTTTGGGATTTTTCGGTTTCGGGTAAATGTTTGTCAATCAGACTGGTTCGGTTTTCTAGATATATTTCTCTGTTAATACCACTCATGTGATTTGTTTAACTAGCCATCTTACTATAACAAAAAGCGGTAAGGGTCGCTATGCCGTCAGGCTTATCGCCTATCTTAAAATAAAGTAGCAATCGGCCCATCGCTAAAGTTTAGTCTCATTAGGTCATGGGGCTATTTTTTTGACCCGCCACCACCCGAACCCAGAGGAGAGAGATATAAAAAAGACATAATTGTGTTAGTTCTGTCTCAAAAACAAAGCTCGGTGATACGAAATAATGGGAATTTGCGGTCATAATCTACATGAAATTACGGTGTTTTGGTCGGTAAAATTGAGACATAATTGTGCTAGTTAGATGAACCTTAAAGTTGCTCAAGCTATTGTCATTATTGGAGAGTTAGGCAATAATAAGAGTCATAGGGAAAGCAAGAGCATAATTAATCTGATTACCTCAAAGTAAAACTTATTCCAAGAGGAAACGAAAATGGCTAATATTACTATTTCTGACTTACGTCCTGCTGGTGCAGATTTGTTCTCGGATTCTGAAAGTTATATGCATGAATTGACCGATTCGGAAATGCTTGATACATTAGGTGGATGGCGGGGTTTCCGAATTCTTTGGACTGCCCTTTGCGTTCAATGGTAGCAAAATATCTTGCATTTAAGTTGAAGAGAATAGGAGACTTTGATTAATTGCTTTTGTTATGATTTTTCGAGGTTCCCAAAAAATGAAACCGAGATAGTTTTATTATCTCGGTTTATTTGATATTTTTTAAAAAAACTTAATTGCAAATCTCAATATTTTTATTAGCTTGGAAATCAATCAGAGAGTTACTAACCCACTCGTTAAATAGATCTGTCGCAATTTTATTGCGAAGCCAGTTGTCTAGCTTCCTTTCAATAATCTCTTCAACTAAAATTAGATGCACTCCCTTAGAAGTCACAATCGGTTTAAGAACCTCTGGTGGTGTCGCCGCAAAAACAGCCGCCGAAATTTCTGGCTTCAAATCTTTACGAGACAGTATCCCTCGATATCCTCCTTTTCGGCGTAACTCTTTATCCTCAATATACTTGTGAGCCACATCATAGAAACTCATTTCCCCTTCCTGAATAGAATAAAATAATTCCATCGCTAAATCTTCATCTTCTAACACTACTTCATGCATTACTACCCCAGCATAATCTAATTGATGCTCATAAAAATATGGCTCAATTTTATCCGCAAAAAGATGAACAGCTAGTTTTGTGGAAAGACCTTGATAGTACACAAATTCTTCAAAATCATCTAAAGACAGATGATTTTTTTTCATCCAAGCCCAGGTATCCTCTTCACTAAGAAGTTTATACATTTTTCGGTATTTGTCTGCCATCTCTTGAAGCTCCTCAGCTTCTAGCTTGATTCCTACCTCTTCTGCCGTATTGGCGATCATTTTACGGGTAATAATTGCTTCTATGAGTTCAGAAGTTTTTAAAGACAGCTTAACTTGTTTCAGAATATCTTCAGCAGTAATGGCAACAGATTGTGACATAATCTTTCTCCGGGTAATCAAAACATTTTTATGGATTCCCGCAATTCGCGGGAATGACAGGCCCTCGAACAAAAGCTTTCTAAAATTCTAAACCTCCTTTTTGTAACTTCTTGAATGGGTCAAGAATAAAATCAATAACGCGACGCTGACGCACCACCACCTCAGCGGTAGCCGTATCTCCCGGACGTA
>JBIPMW010000081.1:0-8390 GCA_044376455.1 Crocinitomicaceae bacterium
AGTTGCTTTGGCCAAAGTACTATTAGCTGAGGCAGAATTTTTAATTTTGGATGAGCCAACCAACCACCTGGATTTAGACATGATCGAGTGGTTAGAGAATTATTTATCGGCCTCTCAATTGACGATCCTGATGGTGACCCACGACCGCTATTTTTTAGAAGTAGTTTGCGATACCATTTTCGAATTGGCGGACCAAACCATCTACCGGTACAAGGGAAATTTCTCTTACTATTTAGAAAAAAAGGCTGAACGCGAAGACCAACTACAGGCAACCATTGAAAAGGCCAAAAATACCTTTCGCAAAGAACTTGATTGGATCCGCAGACAACCCAAAGCCCGCGGAACCAAGCAAAAAGCACGTGTAGATGCCTTCTCTGATTTGAAAAAAGTGGCAACTCAGCGGCTCGATGAAGATGAACTGGAACTTCCTATTAAAATGGAGCGCTTGGGCACAAAAATCGTCGAGTTTCATAAGGTTTCAAAAGCTTATGACGAGCTTGTAATTTTAGATGACTTCAGCTACCATTTTCAAAGGCAAGAACGTCTTGGCATCGTTGGCAACAATGGCACCGGCAAAACGAGTTTTTTAAAATTGCTTACAGGAGGCATATTGCCCGACAAAGGTAAAATTGTAATCGGTGAAACCGTTGTTTTTGGCTATTACTCTCAAGATCTGATCGAGGTGGACCCTGACATGAAAGTGATAGACGTAGTCAGAGAAGTTGCAGAATTTATACCCCTTGAAAAAGGAAGGCAACTGAGTGCTGCCCAATTACTTGAACGCTTCTTGTTTCCGAGAGACATGCATTATCATTTTGTGCATAAGCTCAGCGGCGGTGAAAAACGCAGGCTCAAGTTGCTCCGGGTACTGATGCTGAATCCCAATTTTTTAATTCTCGACGAACCTACCAACGACCTCGATATTTTTGCGATGTCTGTTTTAGAAGATTACCTCAGACAATTCCAAGGGAGTCTGATTGTGGTTTCCCATGACCGTTATTTCATGGACAAAATGGTTGATCACTTATTTGTTTTCCAAGGAAAAGGCAAGATCAAAGATTTAGTAGGCAATTACCATGTATATCGCAATAGCTTGCAAGAATCGAATAAACAGCAAAAACAAGAAGCCAAAGCCGTGGAAATTGCCGCTCCAGCTACTGTTTCAGACAAGAAACGCAAAATGAGCTTCAAGGAAAAGCACGAGTTTGAGCAAATTGAAAAGCAACTACCTGAACTTGAAGCTGAGAAAAACAAACTCACCGAGGAACTCTCGAGTGGTTCCCTGAGTAATGAAGCATTGCAGCAAAAAGGTGAAAGACTCGGTAAAATCGTTGACGAAATTGACGAACTCACGATGCGTTGGTTAGAATTGTCAGAGCTAGCTTAGTACATTACTTTCTTTATCAAACTGTCGGTATGACAACAAGATGGACAAAAAGGCCATCAAACACATGACACCGAAGACACAAACAAAATAGCCTAGGCCAAGTGTGCCAGCAATCAATTCTTTTGTTGCCAATACCACATTAACAACCGGTATAAAAGCGGTATTTAAGTTCAATTCAATCCCGGGGAAAAATCCAACCATGGCGGGCAATACCATCACAATATTTAAAGGCGTAATAATACTCTGCGCTTCTTTAAAACTCTTCGCATAAACGGCAATGGGAATCATAACACCAGCAAAGAATATGACCAAAGGCAAAAGCAGCGCCAACATCGATGCAATGAACGGAAGCGTCAAGATGCTATGAATAACTTCAAGGAGTTCTTTTTCTGCTCCTAGATCGAGGAATTCGATAGAAATAAAGAGTCCGAGAAGGGAGCAACTGGCGGCAAGCATGCCTGAACAGATCACTACAAGCATTTTACCCACCAAGATTTTCCAACGGGCAACAGGCGTAGTAAGTAAGGTCTCTATGGTACCTCGTTCTTTTTCACCAGTAAAGAGGTCGATGGCGGGGTACATACAGCCAATGAAACCAAATGCGATGAAAATATAAGGAAGAAAACCACCGGCTAGTTTACCCACCATCTTTTTGTTAGAGGCACAATTGGTAAAGTTGGCGCTGACGGGCTTGATCTCTTGAACTTTTATACCAAGTTCTTGAAGTCTTTTTTGTTCTTCTAGGGCCGAGATGGCATCGTTAAAGGCTTCTGCACGGTCTTGTCGGCCTACTTCTGATGCATCGAAAATCCAGTCGAGTTGTAAATTTTTACCGCTGCTATCAGTCTGACAAAAAAGCCCTAGATCAATTTGTTGATTGCGAACGGCCTTGTTTAAACTTGCGGAGTCAGTGAAACTTTGAATTTTCTTTTTCCCGAGTGCTTCAGGAAGTGCTTTGAGTTGACCTTTTAGTTGTTCGCTCTTCGGCCCCCAAACAGCCATTTTGAGTGTTTTTTCTTGCGCATCTTCTTCAAAAGACTTCGAAATTTCAACAAACACATTTAGTGTTATTGGAAATACCAAAATGGGGATGACCAACATAGTCATTAGTGTACGGCGATCGCGGAGGGTATCGAGTAATTCTTTGCGAAAAATGCGATAAATCATTGGCCTTGGTTTTGAGATTGAACAATACGAATGAATTCTTCTGTTAAATTCTTGGTTTGCATTTGCGCCTTGAATTCGTCCATTGTGCCACTATATTTCAATTGACCTTTATGAACAATTGCTAAATCATCGCACAGCAAATCAACTTCACTCATGATATGACTCGAGAAGATCACTGTTTTTCCTTGGTCTTTACAAGAGCGGATCAGTTTAATGATGTTTTCAGCGGTGATGACATCGAGACCGCTCGTTGGTTCGTCAAAAATGACAACAGAAGGATCATGGATCATGGTGCGGCAAATAGATACCTTTTGTTTCATTCCGGTACTGAGCTTCCCGATTCTTTGCTGTAAAAAGTCATTCATATCCAGCAAGTCAAAGAGCTCTTTTTTGCGTTGCTCGCGCTGTGCTTTTTCAACACCATAAAGGTCTGCGTAATAATCAATGAGCTCAACAGGGGTCAAGCGTGCATAAAGCCCAGTAGAACCAGTTAAAAAACCAATGTGTTTTCGCGCTTCTTCAGGATGTGCGATGGCATCGATTCCTTGAATCTGGATTTGACCAGAACTTGGTTTCACTAGAGTAGCAAGCATGCGCAATGTGGTAGTTTTACCAGCACCGTTTGGGCCAAGTAAAGAAAAAACCCTGCCTGGTTCACAAGCAAATGAAAGGTCATTGACGGCAGTAGCTGTTTTTGCAGCCGTTTGCAATTCTTTGCGCTGCTGCTTCGATAATTCGAAAGTTTTTGAAAGGTGTTGTACGTTGATCATAGGACGTATGATGACGAAATAGTGAATGAAATGTTAAACCAAGATAATCAAAATTTGAGCACGCGTTCTTGTGGAGCAATGGCTTTGTTTTTATTGGCTAGTTGCCCGCAAGCGGCGTCGATATCTTTGCCACGGCTACGGCGTACATTGACGATGAGGTTTAAAGACTCGAGAAATTGTGCAAAAGCCTCCACTTTTCTGGCATCGGCCTGCTGATACTTGCCATCGTCTATGGGGTTGTATTCGATGATATTAATTTTGCAAGGTACACACTTGGCAAATTGGGCGAGTTCTCGAGCGTCAGAGAGGTCGTCATTGAAATCTTTGAAGATGATGTATTCAAAGGTGACGCGCGAACCGGTTTTTTCATGGAAATATTGCAGTGCCTCCGCTAAACTCTCGAGGTTATTGCTTTCATTGATTTCCATGATTTCATTGCGCTTGAGGTCGTTGGCCGCGTGCAAGGACAGCGCTAAATTGAACTTGACGTTGTCATCGCCCAACTTTTTGATCATTTTAGAAATGCCTGCAGTAGAAACGGTGATGCGCTTTGGAGAAATACCAAGGCCATCGGGGCTGCAGAGTCGGTCGATGGAGCGCAATACGTTTTTGTAGTTCAGCAAAGGTTCACCCATGCCCATGTATACAATGTTGCTCAGGTTTTGCTCGTAGTGTTCTTGTGCCTGTTGTTGTAAATAGACAACTTGATCTACAATTTCACCGGCGCTCAGGTTTCTCATGAGTTTGAGCCTTCCTGTTGCACAGAATTGACAAGACAAGCTACAACCCACTTGGGAAGATATACAGGCTGTCATTCTAGAACTTGTCGGGATAAGAACTCCTTCTATAACCTTGCCTTCTTCAATTTGAAACGCACTTTTAATGGTGCGGTCTTTACTGATTTGTTGGTCTTGCAGCGCAATGTGGTCGATGTAGAATTGTTGATCGAGTAATTGGCGCAAGCCAAGGCTTATGCTGCTCATTTGGTCAAAATGATGGGCATTTTTTTGCCACAGCCATTCCCAAACCTGTTTGGCTCTGAAGGGTTTCTCACCGAGCTCAATGAAACTGGCTTTCAGTTCTTCTAAAGAGAGGTCGCGGATATTTTTACGCTCCGTTGACATGATTTATCGGTTCAGCATCACGGGCATCACAAGCATCAGGATGTCTTCGTGTGCGTTTTCTTGTGTGGCCGGAGTTAGCAAACCTGCGCGGCTTGGTTCACTCATGGAAAGTTTGATTTCGTCTGCATCGATATTAGAAAGCATTTCTAATAGGAAGCGCGAGTTGAAACCAATTTCTAAATCGTCACCGTCGTAATTACAAGTGAGTCTTTCTGTTGCTTCATTGGCAAAATCGATGTCTTCGGCAAAAAGTGAAAGCTCAGAACCTGTGAGTTTGAGTCTGATTTGATGCGTGGTTTTGTTTGAAAAAATAGAAACGCGTTTGATGGAAGAAAGGAATTGTGCGCGGTCTATTGTTAAAACATTTGGGTTTTCTTTTGGAATAACGGCTTCATAGTTCGGGTATTTTCCGTCAATGAGGCGGCAAACCAAGACGAGGTCATTGAAGGTAAAGACCGCATTTGATTCGTTGTATTCCATGGTAATCTCTTCATCGCCACGTAGGTTTGATTTGAGGAGATTTAAAGGTTTTTTTGGTAAAATGAAAGCTGAACTTCCGCTTGCCTCGGCATCAGTTCTTTTATAGCGCACCAATTTGTGAGCATCTGTGGCAACAAATGTAATTTCTGTGCCCGAGAATTGGCAAAATACACCGCTCATGACAGGGCGGAGGTCGTCGTTGCCGGTAGCAAATAAAGTTTTATTGATGGCTTTGGATAAAACAGAACCCGCAAGTTTGATGGCGCTTTTGTTAGCGAGTTCAGGGACTTTAGGGAATTCGTCGCCATTGAAACCAACCATTCTTGACTTTCCGTTGTCATAGGCAATTTCAATTTGATAATTGCTCGGGTTTACTTTGAAAGTACAAGGTTGGTCGGGTAAGTTTTTAAGTACATCGAGCAATAATTTTGCTGGAATAGCGATTTTTCCGTTTTCTTCTGACTGCACCTCGAGTTTGGTCATCATGGTGGTTTCTAGGTCGGAAATGGAGGCTGTCAACATGCCATCTTGAATTTCAAACAAGAAGTTATCGAGGATAGGCAAGGTGTTGCTCGTGTTTAACACACCAGAAATGCTTTGTAAATGACGTAGAAGGGTAGTACTAGAGGCAATGAAATTCATAGCAAAATATTTGTTTACAAAGTTAACATTTCAGATGAATTCTCACCTGATTTTGAGCAGACTTATGCAAACTTGCTGCGTAAATATACTTTCAACGCTTCTCGATGTAAGATGACTTCTGCAAGTTTCTGCTGATGGCTTTGCCCTTCTGCCGGGTTCCAGTTAATTTCCGGAACATCAATCAAGTAAAGTAATTGCTTCAGATGTTGTTCTGAAAGCCCGTTCAACGCTGCTTCAAGTTGTTGCAAAACATCATCAAAAGTGAAACTCACTACTACCTGTGCGCGGTCAAAGTCTTTTTGCAGTTGTGCAATGGTCTGCAATCTGAAATCAGGTTGTGCGAGCTGTTGATTTATTTGTTGGATGTCGAGCAAATCAGTTGATTTTGTTAGTTTTGTCGCACTAAGATACGATGAAAAGAGCCTTTGACGTCCTTGTTTCCTTGATAGTATTGGCATTGTTTTTCCCAGTAGGACTTCTATTGGCAATTTTCATTGTGCTTGAATCCAAGGGAGGGGTGTTTTATTATCAAGAAAGGGTGGGTCGTGATCAACAACTTTTTTCATTGATCAAATTCAGATCCATGCACATTAATGCCGAATTACTCGGTCAATTAACTGTAGGTTCCAGAGACCCACGCATTACGAAGGTGGGCTACTTTATTCGGAAGTTCAAACTCGATGAATTTCCGCAATTCATCAATGTATTGAAAGGCGACATGAGTATTGTTGGGCCAAGGCCCGAGGTGTCAAAATATGTGGCGCTTTACTCCGAGGAACAACTTAAAATATTAACAGTCAAACCGGGAATAACCGATTATGCCAGTATTGCATACTTCCATGAAAATGAAATTTTAGCGCAGGCTACAGACCCGGAAAAAGCATACATTGACGAAGTCCTTCCTGCAAAAATCAAATTGAACCAACGCTATTTGGCCAAGCCGACACTTTCAGCAGATCTCAAGATAATGCTGCTTACTTTTTTAAAGATGTTCGGGCGCTGAATGCTTCAAATGCGTTCCAGATACCTAAATTCGGTAGTGGTGCTATTACGCCTATTGTTTCTTTAGAAGTAGGATGTTTAAAATCAAGTGTCCTAGCGTGCAAACAAATGGAGCCATCCGGATTTGATCTTTTATCTCCGTATTTGAGGTCGCCCTTAATGATGCAGCCCATATGGGCCAGTTGACACCTGATTTGATGGTGTCGGCCTGTTTCTAGTTTGATTTCAAGCAGAAAGTAGCGCTCAGAACTTCCGATGAGTTGATAGTGCAAGATGGCTTTTTTGGCGCCCGGCGTACCTTCTGCAACCACGTGGCTTTTATTTTGAGTCTCGTTTTTTTTCAGATATTGAACAAGTTCACCTTGATTTTTGCTTGGTTTTTGACTCACAATAGCCCAATAAACTTTGTTTGTTTCTTTGTCTCTGAATTGTGCATTGAGTCTTTCGAGGGCTTTACTTGTTCGGGCAAAAACTAAAGCGCCACTTGTAGGGCGATCCAAACGATGTACCACGCCTAAAAACACATTGCCAGGTTTTTGGTATTTTTCTTTCAAATATAACTTGATCGCATCGGGAAGTGTTTGGTCTCCGGTCTTATCTCCTTGAGTGAGTTCAGACGGTAGTTTATTGACCACAATGACGTGGTTGTCTTCGTAAAGTATGCGCTCAGGTGTGATCATCATTGCAACAAAGCTGCCTTTTGTTTTTTCTCCATTTGTCGATTTCGAAGATAAGCAACCAATGTAAAAATGGCTAAAATCACAATAAGGATGGTCAGCCATGTAGGGAATTGATTGAGACCTTCACCTTGTGCATAACTGTGTAAGCCTACCAACATAAAGTTGACGCCAAAGAAAGTAAACAGGATAGCTGAGTAAGACCAGAAAGAAAGTGCATTGAACAAGAAACGACCTTGTAGCCCTGGTATCATACGGAAGTGTAAAATGACCGCATAAACAAGTACGGAAACCAAAGCCCATGTTTCTTTTGGATCCCAGCCCCAATAGCGACCCCAAGATTCATTGGCCCAAACGCCGCCAAGAAAAGTACCAATCGTGAGCATGTAAAGTCCAACCGTCATTGTCATTTCTGAAATAGCGGTGATTTCCAGGATGTTGATGCGGATCAGCGGTGCTGTTCTTTCTGTCTGAAGAATGTACAATTTGAGGTTAATTAGCCCTAAAATGCAAGCCAGTCCCAAAAAGCCATAACTACCTGTGATAATAGCAACGTGGATCATGAGCCAATAAGATTTCAAGACCGGAACCAATGGCGTAATTTCAGGATCCATGAGGTTCATTTCTGTCACCCACAACATGAGAGCAGCAAGAACCGCCGCGCCTGCTAAAACGACTTGATTTTTTCGTGCAAAAATGAAACCAGCTATCATGGTAACCCAACCAATAAATACGATGGCTTCGTAGCCATTACTCCACGGCGCATGCCCTGATATGAGCCAACGCATACCCACGCCTGCACCGTGATAGATGAAGGTTAGGATGACCAAACTAATTAAGATGCGTTTTGGCCATTTGAATTTTTCGGTGTTGTCAGACTTGCGAACGAAGATTCCGATAAAAAACACAATGAGAAGTAGCAATCCTTCGAGGAGGTACAGCTGATAAGATCGTTTAAAAATCTGCATCTTGTTGTAGCTGATTTCAAGATTTACAATGCTTTCAGATGGAGCAACTTTAGCACCTACATTTCGTTGAAATGCCTTGAAATTTTTAAGTAGGTCTGTAGCTTCGCCAAATGTATTTTTTTCACCACCTGCATGTACTGCGGCTAAATAGTTGAGAAAAGGCTTAGAGGAAA
>JBIPMW010000435.1:0-2571 GCA_044376455.1 Crocinitomicaceae bacterium
AAAATCTCTGGAAAGACCGTTTTGGATTTTGGATGTGGCTTTGGAGTTCAGTCTGTTGAAGTGGCGAAACTCGGTGCTGGCAAGGTGATCGGGATTGATATTTTGGAGAATCGCTTAAACGGAGCGATTGAACTTGCTGAGGCCCAAGGAGTTGGAAGCATCTGTCAATTTACAAAGAATACAGATCAGAAAGCAGACACCATTCTTTCAAAAGATTCGTTCGAGCATTTCGATGACCCTTTTAAAATCTTGATGTTAATGGACGAACTTTTAAAGCCGCAGGGTAGGGTGCTCGCATCTTTTGGACCCACGTGGTATCACCCTTATGGAGGCCATTCGTTTTCAGTATTTCCCTGGGCCCATTTGATTTTTACAGAGAAATCCCTTATTGAATGGAGATCTCAATTCAAAAATGATGGGGCAACCCGCTTTAGAGAGATCGACGGTGGCTTGAATCAACTGACAATTTATGGTTTCGAATCTATCGTTGAACGTAGCCCTTTTCGTATTCTAAAGTACTCAGCCATACCCATTAGTGGAATCTCGGTTCTTGCTTCTAAGCCACTGCGTGAATTCGGTGCATCGATCGTACGTTACGAGCTCGTGAAAAAAAAGTCTCTGCCGTAAATTTGATTCCGTAAAGAATTTGACTCCGTAAAGGAAGGGTTTTTAAATGCTGAACATGAACGTCGAGCCCGAAATTCAGTCAAATGTCGACACTTGGCTAATCACTGGCGTGGCCGGATTTATTGGATCCAATTTATTGGAAGCTTTACTTGGTCTAAACCAAAATGTCATCGGATTGGATAACTTCGCCACGGGGCACCGATCCAACCTAGAAGCGGTCCGAAAAGCCGTGACCCCCGAGCAATGGAAACGATTCCAATTCACCGAAGGGGACATCTGCAACGCCGAAACCTGCAAGATGCTCGTCTCGCAAAACGTTGACTACGTGTTGCATCAGGCTGCCTTGGGATCGGTTCCGAGGTCGATCCATGATCCGATCGCAACGAATCTCAATAATGTTTCCGGATTTCTTAACATGCTTGTGGCCAGTCACGATGCGAAGGTCAAGTCGTTTGTTTATGCTGCATCAAGTTCTACTTATGGTGACCATCCTGGATTGCCCAAGGTGGAAGACCAAATTGGTAAACCGCTTTCGCCCTACGCAGTGACAAAGTTTGTCAATGAGCTTTATGCGGATGTTTTTTCAACAACCTATGGTTTCCGATCGATTGGACTTCGCTATTTCAACGTCTTCGGTCCCCGTCAGGACCCCAATGGACCCTATGCCGCCGTGATCCCCAAATGGATCGAGCAGATCCAAAACCGCCAAACAGTTCAGATCCATGGAGACGGCCAAACCAGCCGAGATTTTTGCTACGTAGAAAACGCGATTCAAGCCAATTTGCTAGCAGCCAAGGCATCGCACGAGGCAAAAGGCCAGATTTATAATGTCGCAGTCGGACATCAGACATCACTCAACGAACTCTTCGAAGCCTTAAGTGAGTTGATGGGCAACCCGCAAGCGGAGTGCGTGCACGGTGAATTCCGCAAAGGGGATGTGCGCCATTCGTTGGCCAACATCGACAAAGCGCGTCGTATGCTTGGTTATCACCCCGAGGTGGAATGTCGCGAAGGGCTTCGTCGTACCGTCGAATACTACTTGTCCAAATTTTAGATGATTGCAGGGTAGGTCTAACGGCACGAATTGTGGCCCCAGCGACAATCGGTTTGATTAGGAAAATCATTCACCATTGTGTTCAATTTGCTACCTGTTTTCCTGCATTTTTGACTCAAAGCGGACCTCCTGAACTAAAGAAACAACTATCAAAAGCCTATAAAACACACAATCAAAGTGGACAAGCGAAAATCATGCAAAAAAAAATAACAAGTGATGAACTCGATTACATATTCAAAAAACGAAACGAACATGGAAGACCTCTTGGTCCGGCACCAATAAGGAGAAGAAACTTTGGTTTTTACACACCCAGCGAAAAGTATGAAGCGATTTTGAACCGATTGCTTAAGCCCGAATCGAACTGGCTTGACTTGGGTGGCGGGCGTCATTTGCTCCCTCAGAATCCGGCACTTGCAAAAGAATTGTCAAAAAGATGCTCCAGAGTAGTCGGCATTGACCCAAGCCCGAATATAGAGGAAAACCAGTATATCAACGAGCGGTTCCAGGGTTTCCTAGACGATTTTAAAGGCCAGAGGAACTTTGACGTGATCTCATTAAGAATGGTGGCGGAACACATCCAGGAGCCACAATCCATTGTTTCCCAAATTAGTAAGTCAATCAAGGTTGGCGGTTTCGTGGTGATCCTCACGGTTTGGGATTACGCACCCATTACTTGGATATCATGGTTAACTCCTCACTGGGTCCACTTCCCAATCAAGAAAGTTTTCTGGGGAGGAGAGGAAAAGGATACATTTCCCGTTGCATACAAAATGAACTCGCTATCTAAACTGCGGAAACTTTTTGGCGATCAAGGATTCACAACTGAGATGCTCGAATTAGTGGCAGATTGCTCTACTACTTCCAAATGGCAAATACTCAACACGCTAGAA
>JBIPMW010000248.1:0-2570 GCA_044376455.1 Crocinitomicaceae bacterium
GAACGAGTCACTAAGTAGGGGACAACTACTAAGCGTCCACCATATAACAAAGCTCCCCACATTTCCCACACCGAAAAGTCAAAAGCGTAAGAATGGAATAGAGTCCAGACATCATTAGAGTTGAAGTGATACCAGGAGTCTGTCGCCGCAAATAGACGTACTACATTAGCGTGATTAACTAAAACTCCTTTCGGTTTACCGGTGGAACCTGACGTATAGATTATATAGGTTAAATTATCGGGTTTTACTCCGCTTTCAGGGTTTGATGGGATATTTTGAGCAATTTTTTCCCATTCTGTATCTAAACAGATAAGTTGTGCTTGATGTTCAGGAATAGACTCGACTAATTTTGCTTGAGTTACTAATACTTTCACTTGAGAGTCTTCTAACATAAAGCTTAGACGTTCCTGGGGATAATCAGGATCAAGAGGAACATAAGCCCCACCCGCTTTTAATATCCCCAATAATCCGACAATCATCTCTAAAGAACGTTCTACACAAATCCCCACTAATTCATCAGGTTTAACCCCCAAAGATTGCAAATAATGGGCTAACTGATTAGCTCGACGATTTAACTCATTATAGGTTAATTGTTGCTCCTCAAATACCACCGCTACATCATTAGGAGTCCGTTCAACCTGCTCCTCAAATAACTGATGAATACACTTATCAGCAGGGTAATCTACTTGAGTATTATGACCGTCTATTAATAACTGTTGTTGTTCAACTTTTGTTAACAAAGGTAATTGAGAAACTCGCTCGTTTGGATTAGCAATAATCCCCTCAAGTAAAGTCAGAAAATGACCGTTCATTCTTTCAACAGTCTCGCTATTAAATAGGTCAGTATTATACTCCCAAACTCCCATTAATCCCGTCTCTGTATTTTGCATTGACAAGGTTAAATCAAACTTAGCTGTTCCCCATTCTAAGGGTAAAGAATCAATAGTCAAACCACTCATTTTTACTTCAGATAGGGGAGTATTTTCAAGTGCAAACATTACCTGAAATAGGGGAGTATGACTAAGATTTCTCTCTGGTTGTAACGCTTCTACTAACATTTCAAAGGGTAAATCCTGATGAGTATAAGCACCTAAAGACATTTCCCGCACTCTCATTAATAATTCCTGAAAACTGGGATTTTCTGAACAGTCAGTCCGCATCACTAAGGTGTTCACAAAAAAGCCGATTAGACTCTCTATTTCACGACGATTACGATTAGCTATAGGTGTGCCTATTAAGATGTCTGATTGTCCTGTATAACGGTAAAGTAATGTCCCATAAGCTGCTAACAATGTCATAAACATTGTCACCCCTTGTTGCTGACTTAATTCTGTTAGCTTTTGAGTCAGTTCAAGGGATAGTTGAAACTCTTGATGTGCCCCTGTAAACGATTGTCTTGCTGGACGGGGTTTATCTGTTGGTAAGGGTAAGAATGTTGGTGCTTCTGCTAGTTGTTTCCGCCAGTAATTTAATTGATTTTCTAGGACTTCTCCTCGGAACCATTTTCTTTGCCAAATTGCAAAATCAGTGTACTGAATTGGTAAGGGTTTTAAGGGGGAAACTTGACCTTGATTAACTGCATTATATAACGCTGTTAATTCTTCAATAAATACCCCCATTGACCAACCATCACTAATAACATGGTGCAGACACAATGATAACCAATACTCGTTATTATTCAGCACGATTAAGGTGGCCCTTACTAATGCTTCATTAGCTAAATCAAAGGGTTGTAATGCTTGTTCCTTAACTAATTTTTTAGCAGCATTTTTTTGTTCTTCTGGTGATAAATGCTGCAAGTTGATTACTGATACTGTCCAATTTGTTAACGTGTTAATAACCTGAGTTGGTTGTCCATTAACAGTAACAAAGTTGGTTCTTAATGCTTCGTGACGTTGAATAATTTCCGCTAAACTTTGTGTTAAAGCAACTTGATTAAGGTGGCCTTGCAAACGTAAAGCCACAGGAATATTATAGAAGGGACTATTAGGTTCTAATTGGTCTAAAAACCAGAGACGAGTTTGAGCGTAAGACAACAATAATTCAGACTGTTCACCCCTTGGTAATATGGGGGGTGCGGACAGGGTTAAATCCTCTTGCTGTAATTGTTGAATTTGTTGTCCTAATTCTTCAATTGTTGGGGCTGCAAATAGACTCCGTAAAGGAATTTCTATTGATAAATTAGTGCGAATGCGGGAGATGAGTTGGGTAGCTAATAACGAATGTCCTCCTAGTTCAAAGAAGTTATCATTAATGCTTATTTGTTGTACCTTTAACACCTCAGTCCAAATTGTTACCAGTATTTCTTCAATGGGGTTGCGTGGTAAGATGAATTTGTCTGTTCTTTCGTAATTTTGTTCGGGTGCAGGTAAGGCGCGACGGTCTATTTTACCATTAGGTGTTAAGGGTAATGATTCTAGTATTACGAAAGCACTGGGAATCATATATTCTGGCAGCTTTTCTTTTAAGCATTGCCGCATTTCATTGGGGGTTGGTGTTGCCTCTTTTTCGGGGACAATGTAGGCGACTAAACGCTTATTTCCTGGTGTATCTTCCCGGGCAATAATAAC
>JBIPMW010000341.1:0-8374 GCA_044376455.1 Crocinitomicaceae bacterium
CTGAAATATTTGATTATTTTTGCCAATCTATCCCGAAAGGAAAACTTTTGCTTCCATTGGAGTTTTTAAATAGAAAGCATGTAGCCTTTTCTATCCCTATCATATTCTTAAAAAATGTTGATCTGTCTGTAATTATCAAAGAATGCGAAGACAACCTTATAGAAACCAGACCAATTATATCAGGAAATCTTTTGCGTCAAACTTGTTATAAGCAATTCGGTGATTATAAAGACTTCCCAAATAGCGAATTCTTACACACTAATGGGTTTTATGTTGGCCTGCATCCAAAGGTTACTAAAGCTCAAATAGACTCTTTAACAGAAACTATAAATAAATATGCTTAAAATTTCACTAGATGAGGGATATGTTTTTGACATGCTGAGTATTTCTCAAGTTAAAATCATTAAGGCGCCCAAAGAAAATAAACAAAAATTGGTATATAATTATCAACAATTATCAAAAGAGATAATAAAGCAAATCGGCTTCGATTTATACGCAGATATTATTGAAAGTAAAGAATATCAAGAGCTTAGAAACGCTAACGAAAAGACTTTCGATTTAGTTGATCAAGTTAAAAAAGACAATGGATTGGCAAAGCTTGTAGACGATTCCAACTATAATAGATATCAAAAGAAAACCGCTCTTCAAAATAAATTCTTTAATAATGAAGTTAAAGAAGTTAAAATAGGATATAGACATGAGTAAAAAAATATTAGTAACAGGCGTCCTTGGTCAGGATGGCGCTAACATGGTAGAGTATCTACTCAAGAATACTGGCCATCAAATATTTGGAATGATTAGGCGCAGTTCTAATCCTAATTTTGTAAACTGCTCTGCTTTTTTAGGAGATGCTAGATTTAAGATTATTTATGGTGATTTGTCTGATAGCGTCAGTATAGATAACGCGGTAAAAGAAATTCAGCCTGATTATTTTATTAATTTTGCAGCGCAAAGCTTCGTTGGCTGTAGCTGGGAAATCCCATTGCAGACTTTTGACACCAATGCTACCGGCGTAGTTCGGTGCCTCGAAGCTATCCGCAGATTCAAGCCAGATTGCAAGTTTTACTCCGCTGGCTCTAGCGAAGAATTTGGCGACGTTGCTTATTGCCCTCAAGACATCTGTCACCCAATCAGGCCAAGAAGCCCATATGGAGCCTCTAAGTCCGCAGCAAGACACGCTGTAAAGGTTTATAGAGAATCTTACAACTTGTACGCTGTGCATGGTATTCTTTTTAACCATGAAGGAACTAAGCGTGGCGAAGAGTTTGTCACCAGAAAGATTACTAAGGGAGTGGCTAGAATTTATAAAGCTATTCTAGAAAATCAACCATTCGCCCCAATTGAACTAGGAAATCTAGACGCGAAAAGAGATTGGTCAGACTCAGAAGATTTCGTAGATGGCGTATGGAAGATGTTGAATCAAGATAAGCCAAAGGATTACGTCTTATCTAGTAATGAAACTCATTCTATCAGAGAGTTTATTGAGGCGGCATTTAAGATTGCAAATATTGATGGTAATTGGCATGGGTCTAATTTGAGCGAAGAGTATTCTATAACTACAGAATACGCTTTAAAGAAAGAGCCATTGTCTTCTACGCTAGTTTCAATCAATCCAAAGTTCTACAGACCAGCAGAGGTAGATATTCTTGTTGGCGACTCTACTCCAGCAAGAAAGGAGCTAGGCTGGAATCCAAAGGTAAACTTTTTAAATCTAGTAGATAAGATGGTCAAACATGACATCTGTCTTCTTGACAAGCGCTGAGAAGCCTCTCATAATGAGCGCATGACTGCGAAAAAGAAGGGCGAAAGAAAACTATCTGAAGGACAGCAGCTAGTAAACGCCTTTCTTTTCGAGCCCAAGACTTGCCAATGGCCTAAAGAAGTAAAAATATCAAATACCATAATCAAAGAACATGGATTTGAGTTTTTGATGTCTTTAAAGGGAAGAATTAAAATCCCATCAATGTGTTGGTTTTTGACTGACAAAGGCAAGAGATTCATTGTAGAGGCTAAAGCTTATCAGAATCTATTTCCAGATAGGCAAGAAATTAAATTGGAAGAATCCTCTGTTGCTCCTGCGACGGAGGTAAATAAAAAACCCACATCGTTCAAAGAATTCCTAAACATTTTTAATAAACAATAATATGGCAAGACCAAAGAAAGAAGCTCAAGAAGAAACAGAACAGTCATCTGGAGGAAAGCTTAAGGTGCTGGACAGCATCCTGAGCAGAAACAAAGATCACCATTATGCTTTTGATAATAATATTGATTATGTTGTCAGCAGCGGTAGCTTGACTCTTGATATTGAAATGGGAGGAGGAATCCATCCCGGCATCATTCGTTCTTCCGGCATTACGGAAGGCGGCAAAACCAGCAACGCTTTGTCGTTTGCTCGTAATTTTCAACTCTTGCATCCTGAGAAGGGTTGCATTATTTATATCAAATCAGAGGGCCGACTCAGTGAAAGTATGGTTTCAAGGTCTGGAGTCAACACTGATCCCAGCAAATGGCGAGTTATCCCAACTAACGATTACGAATTCGTAACCGATACGATGCGAGAGCTTATCAAAGACAATGATGATGGAAATATTTATTTCTTTATCATCGACAGCCTTGACGCTCTTGTGCCTAGAAATGACTTGGCTAAATCAGCCATTGAAGCGAACAAGACTGCTGGAGCGGCGCTGCTTACTTCAGATCTTTTGCGAAAGATGGCGGCAGCTTTCTCTTCGAGAGGCCATGTATGCTTTATCATTTCTCAGGTTAGGTCTTCCATCAAGATCAATCCATACGAGAAGGGCGATCCGAAGGTTACTAATGCCAGCGGCGGAAACGCTGCTCTTCACTATTCAGATTGGATTCTTGAATTCCAGCAGAGATGGAATAAAGATTTCATTTATGCCAATGCTAAGGGCGAAGGCAATCCTGTAGGTCATTGGTGCAAAATTGTGTTCAAGAAGACTCCTAACGAGAAGTCTGGCAGAGAGGTTCGCTATCCAATCAAGTATGGACGCTCCAATGGATCAAGCGTTTGGGTAGAGTATGAGATTGTGGATCAGCTTTTGGCTTGGGAGTTCGCTCATGCCAAGGGAGCTTGGATTACTATTACAGATGAGCTTATCAAAGAGCTTGCTGAAAACAATCTTGAAATGCCCAAGCAGCATCAAGGAGAGGCTAACCTAAAGAACTTCTTAGAAGAGCATCAAGATATTACCAAATATCTATTCAATAAATTTATTAGCGCTCTTAAGAAATGAAGCTGTTTAATGTGTACGGAAAGGCTGTAAGCAAAAATGTCTCTCAATATTTGATTGACTGGGATGCTTCTTCTCGATCCAAGGTACAATTCAATACTAAACAGTTTCTTAAAAAGTACTGGAAGAATCATATCGTTTACGAAGAGTTTCCTGTATTTGGATCTAGACTCAAAGTAGACATAGTAAATGCAACTCTTAAAATCGCTGTAGAGGTGCATGGCAAGCAGCATTCTGCTTTCAATAAGTTTTTTCACGGGGACTCTAGACTCAACTATCTAAAGTCCATCAAAAGAGACGTAGCAAAAGAAAAGTGGCTTTCTTTGAATAACTTTCATCTAATTGAAATTTACGAAAATGAAGTCAAAGACCTGTCAGAGCAGTTTTTCAAGGACAAATTTAATATCAATCTTTAATGTCAATTTACTCCCTTCAAATCGAGAAGTATACCATATCTGGGCTAATCAAGCATCCAGAAGCTTTTGCTGACATAGAGTCTTTTATCAATGAGAAAGACTTTATTAATGAGGTCCATTATACTATTTTTTGCGTCTTTAGAGAGACGTTCAGCAAGGGCGAGCAGATAGACAAAATTCTAATAGCTCAAAAAGCCCAAAATCTCGGCATCACATTTAAGGATCAGTCAATTGATATTTTTAATTATGTCAATAGCGTATGCCTTATCCCAACTACGAAGCAAGGCTTGATTGAAGCTGCTAAAGAGCTTGTAAAGTATAGAATCCGAAGAGAGATCGAAGCTACAGGCCAAGAGATCAAAGCCTTTGCTCATAATTGTGCTGAAAAGCCAATCGAAGAAATCATCACCGAAGCAGATAAAATATACAATAGCAAGATCTGCGTTTACACCAACGAGAATAATAAACCAGAAGATGTCACCAACAACATTATTGAAATAATTGAAGAGAGAGGAAATAATCCCATCTCTGAAAATGGCCTTCAAACCCCATACGATAACTTCAATCGTTTATATGGCGGCATTCGCCCCGGTAATCTTTACGCTTGGGTAAGTCGCCCAAAGCATGGCAAATCTACAATCCTTAATGATCTCGCTATTAAAGTAACAAGTATTAACAAAGGATGCAAAGCTCTTGTTCTTGACACAGAAATGTCTACAATAGACATGAAGTTCAGAATAGCTTCATCTCTTACTGGTATTCCAGTATGGCATCTTGAAACCGGCAACTGGAAAAAGAATGCTCAGCTTTATACTAAATTCGAAGAAAGCAAAACTGTAATTAAAAGCGTGAGCAATCAAGTCGATCATCTTCAGGTTGCTGGAAAGCCAATCGAAGAAATTGTTTCTATTGTAAAACGCTGGTACTTTTCTAAAGTTGGTCGCGGCAATCAATGCGTAATCATTTATGATTATATTAAGCTAACTGGAGAGTCTGACAAGAACAAGCAAGAATATCAATTAATTGGCGAAAAAGTTAATTCATTGAAAGAGCTTTCTCTTGAGTTAAATGTTCCAATTCTGACAGCTTGCCAATTGAATCGCAGCGCAGAGAATGGCGTTGACGATAGTAGCGCAATCTCTCAATCTGATCGCTTGCAGTGGTACGCTTCATACGTTGCAATCTTCAGGCGTAAGACTGTTGAAGAGATTGCTGAAGACGGTCAAGAGTTCGGATCTCATAAAATGATTCCGCTTGCTACTCGATTTCAAGGTAGAGATTCTCAAGGCCACCATGACCTTGTAAGAATTCAAGAAGGCAGATCAGTAAGATATCAGCCTAATTTTATCAGCTTTAATATCTCCAACTTCAATGTAGAAGAGCGCGGCACTTTATCTGATATCGTAGAGGCTAGAGCTTTGCGTCCAGAGCTAGATGATTCAGATTCGGATGGCGAAGTGCTTTGATATTTTTTTATGAATGACTGCGAATCCGTCAGGGTAATTCTTCAAGATATAGGTTATGTTCTAACTGATCATGGTAAAGAATATAGAACAAGGCCTTTATATAGAGATTCAGATAACGATCATGTTCTAAGAATATGGAAGAACTCTGGGCAGTGGGTTGACTTCAAAGAAAATATCAGTGGATCTTTAGAGGATCTAGTTAGGCTGACATTAAAACTGAAGTCCATCGACGAAGCAAAGAACTGGATTTCAGCCAAAGGTATAGACACTTCTTATAGAGAAGAAGATCGGCCAAAACCAACAATAAAACAGACTTCTACTTTTGACAAGTCTTTATTAATAAAGCTATTAAGAGATAACTCTTATTGGATTGATCGTGGCATCTCAGCCTCTACCTTGGAGCCTTTCCAAGGAGGAGTCGCCACTGGAGGAAAGATGTTTAATAGATATGTTTTTCCAATCTTTAACAATAAAGATGAAGTAATAGGATTTGCTGGCAGAGACGTATCTAAGACGTTGATGGAAGGCAGACCGAAATGGAAGTTGCTGGGAGACAAGAAAGAGTGGGTTTATCCAGCAAAGGTTAACGTTAAAGATCTTAAAGCTAACGAGAATATAATCCTAGTCGAAAGCATAGGAGATATGCTTGCTTTAAGAGAAAATGGCGTCAAGAATGTAATTGTTTCTTTTGGACTTAACATAAGCAGCGCGATAATATATTCTCTGATATCTTTAAATCCTAAGAAAATTGTCATAGCTTTTAATAATGATGGCTTACTTACTGGAGCAGGTAACAGAGCAGCAGAAACAGCCAGACAAACTTTGATGAATTACTTTGATAGTTCTCAAGTCAAAATTGGCCTTCCTAATGGGGCTAAAGACTTTGGAGACATGCACCTGAAAGATAAAAACAAGATCATAGAATGGCACAACTCAATCAAATAAAAACCGAAAAGGTAAAACTTAGCGCCAGCAAGATTAAGACTATTGAGGGTTGCAGTTGGCTTTACTATACTAAGTATATTCTTAAGCTTCCTGATATTTCTAATTCTGGAGCTTCTAGAGGCACTATTTGTCATTTGATTTTTGAGCTTCTCTTAACTGATAGGCATAAAAAATACTTTGATGATCTATGTTCTGGTAAAGCTGGCGTCATTAAAAATCCAGCCATCCATAGATTAATATTAAAAAACGCTAAAAAGCTAAAAGTAGACGATGAAGAAAATTTGGATCTAATCTACTCCATGATCCAGACTGGTCTTCAAAGCGACTTCTTTTGCAGCGGGGCTATTCTTGTCGAAGCCGAATCTGAGTTCAAGCTAGAGGAAGATGATTATATTATTAATGGCTTTATTGATAAGCTTGCAAAATTTAACGATACCAATTATAAGATTTACGACTATAAGTCAAGCAAAGGAAAATTCTCTAAAGAAGAAATCGATTTCAATCTGCAAAACTTAATGTATTCTTTGGCTGTATTTAAGACAAAGGGTTACATTCCAGATGTTTCTTTTATTTTTCTTAAGTTCAAGAAGCAGCCGATTCAAGAGGCTCCGAAGCCAACAGCAGAGCAATTAGAAGGATTCAAGTCTTATTTGAGCTATGTTGCTGGATATATAAATTCTTTCGATGAGAAGACGGCCACCGCAAATCTTGCTGCAAGTAGCCCAAAGAAGCGATGGATGTGTGGGAGCGATGTTCAAGGTAAGTGGATATGCCCATCTCGCATGCCAGCGACTTTTTACATTGGAGTTGATGAAAACGATAAATTTATAAAGTCTTCTTTCAATAAAGAATCTTTGATAAACGATCCCAAAGTGAAGCTAGTAAATAAAAAAGAATATTCTGGATGCCCGTACTGGCGCAAGGATGACCCAACTTTTTGATTGACTTCTGGGCAGGACAGCGCATACTGCCTCATGGAGTATTCAGCGATCCCGCTTTTTAAATCCCATTATAGCCTTGGTAAGTCTATCCTAACGCTTGCCAAGGCTGGGTCTAGCGAGGCGGACGAGCCAAGTTCTATATTAGACATTGCTAAAAAGCTAAAGCTAGAGAACTTATATCTAGTAGATGATTCTATTTCTGGTTTTCTAGAAGCGTATAAGTCCTGTGAAGATGCTAAAATAAATTTAAGGTTTGGCCTTCGCTTGACTATTTGCGACGATATCGACAACAAGACTGCCGACTCAAGAGATAAAGAGCACAAAGTAATAGTATTCATTAAAAACACTGAAGGCTATAAAGATCTGATTAAAATCTCTACAGTCGCCAGCACGAATGGTTTCTATTATTATCCAAGAATAGATTGCAAAACTCTTAAAGAGCTATGGAATGAAAACAATCTCTGCATTGGGATTCCATTTTATGACTCTTATGTTTTCAAAAATAATCTAACTTATAGCATTTGCGTTCCTGATTTTAGCTTCTGCAAACCAGTTTATTTTGTAGAAGATAATAATTTGCCATTCGATGGCATTCTTAAATCTAAAGTAGAAGAGATTGTAGGAGATAAAAATCTTGCAGTTAAGTGCCAATCTGTCTACTATGAAAACAAAGAAGATTTCTTGGCTTATCTAACTTTCAGGTGCATTTCTGAGCGAACCACTTTGAACAAGCCTAATCTGGAACACTGCTCTTCAAACGAATTCTGCGCTGAATCATTCAAGGAAAAATATGGAAAATGAACTACTGAGATTTGACAAGTCTAAACGCCTTGTTTTTATCGACTGCGAAACCTTAAATCTTTGTCTTAACTTCTGCCAGAATCTTCCGTGGCAGGTTGCAATGCTTGATACTGTTGGCGGCAAGAAGATCGATGAGCGAGATTTCTTGATTAAGTGGGATACTAATCTTAAAATATCAGAAGATGCAAAACGAATCACAAGATACCCAGAGCAACTCATCGAAACAACTGGCAAGAAATTTGACGATGTGTTTGGCACTATTAGGGATTGGCTTGACTCTTCTGACTATATTATTGGTCACAATATTCTTGGCTTCGACCTCTATCTTATAAAAGAAATGTATTTGCTCAAAGGATTGCGAGCGAATCATTTAGTTAATAAGATCTTAGACACCAATTGCTTGGCTAAAGGAATTAAGTATGGTATTCCCAAGATGCCAAAAGAGTCTTTAATTGAATATCAATATAAGCTTCTCCATACTTATAAAAAAGGCATCAAGACAAATCTTACTGCTTTGGGCAAAGACTACAGCATAGATCACGACTACGATA
>JBIPMW010000247.1:0-2565 GCA_044376455.1 Crocinitomicaceae bacterium
ATAATCCTAAGGGCTGTAACCGTTTCTAGGGGACAGTTCTAGGGATTGGGGAAAAAACCAAAAAGTTTAGCAGCACCTCCCAAGACAGCAACCACCAAAGCTATCAGAATCCCCCGGTTGGTAAATTCCTGATAAGCAACCCGTACCGTTAATCCCTCGATTTTCTCGTCTAATACTTTAATATCGCCTTTTAAATCAGCTTGGCCTATCTCCAGTTTCGTCAACCGGTCCTCCACCTTGTCAAATCTCTCATCTACCTTGTCAAATCTCTCATCCATCCGTTTTTCAAGGGAGTCGATTTTCTCATCCATCCGTTTTTCAAGGGAGTCGATTTTCTCATCCATCCGTTTTTCAAGGGAGTCGATTTTACTCTCAATCCTGGTCAGGACGGACTCTAGGGAATAGGTGACGGTTTCGTTAGACATTTTGCTATACTCCTATAGATTTTTGAGTTTTTGATAGCCATTTATTAGAATCCTAAAGGCTGTAACCTTTTCTAGGAGCCACTTTTAGGGATTGGGGAAAAAACCAAAAAGTTTAGCAGCACCTCCCAAGACAGCAACCACCAAAGCTATCAGAATCCCCCGGTTGGTGAACTCCTGATAAGCAACCCGTGCCGTTAATCCCTCGACTTTCTCGTCTAATACTTTAATATCGCCTTTTAAATCAGCTTGGCCTATCTCCAGTTTCGTCAACCGGTCCTCCACCTTGTCAAATCTCTCGTCAATCCGTTTTTCAAGGGAGTCGATTTTCTGATTGACATCCTGTTGCAGAGTATCGATTTTCTGGTTGACTTCTTTGATGCTATCTTTAATTTCCTTAAGGACCGATTCTAGGGAATAGGTGATAGTTTCGTTAGACATTTGCTAGACTCCTAAAGTTATCAATAGTTTTCGGGGTGTGAGACTGGAGAATTTTAGGGATTGTTACCGAGGAAAAGAATTCTGATAGCAACGGTGATAATTGCACCGATAGCGGCACTCATGGCACCGATAAGGATAGGGACAATCAGACCTCGAAAACCCTGTAGGTCAGAAATAGCCTTAACTAGAGTGTATTGCTCATTTTCTACTTTTTCTAGTCTTTTATCCATCTCTTCGACTTTCTCAGTTAGTTTAGCTTGTCCTACCTTTAAATCATTTACATCTCTTTGCAGGGTATCGATTTTCTGATTGACTTCCTTGATGCTGTCTTTAATTTCCTTAAGGACCGATTCTAGGGAATAGGTGACGGTTTCGTTAGACATTTTGCCATACCTCTATACAGTTTGGGTTTTTGAGCGGCCATTTATTATAAGTGGGGTCTGCTGAAAAAGTTTTTCCTGGGGGTAGGAGTCAGGAGTCAGGAGCCGGTCGTTTCGGGCTTTGTTGCCATTGTTTTTTGTACCAAGCTATGTACTACAAGAAGGATAATGCAAGGTTTTTGAAAGTCCCAATCCTATTTTCTTGCACTAACATCGGACTTTAACAGGTCAAAAGCCTTATTTTAAAAGGGTTTTACCATTATTCAGCAAACCCTAAGTGGGTGGGTGGAATTAAATATAAGATGAACGTAGGTTGGGTTGAAGCATGAAACCCAACGCCCGCATAGTTTACGCTACCGCTGACCCATCCTACAAATAATTGTGCCTCCCTACTTACGCCCGCATAGTTTACGCTACCGCTAACCCATCCTACAAATAATTGTGCTTCCCTACTTAGGGTCTGCTGAAAAAGTTTTTCGGTGGGGGCAGGGTGTGGGGTGTGGGGTGTGGGGTGTGGGGTTTTACCGGTTTTGAGGTGGCCAATTACCTAATTTTTAGGGAAAAAGTCCCTGAATTTTCCTCCCAATCACTCCAATCGCTGGTACTTTTTGATTTCAAAAAAGTCTAAAAGTCTTACCCAACAAGGTTTTTAGATTTATTCAGCAAACCCTACTTAATCCTAAGGGCTGTAACTGTTCCTAGTGGCCAGTTCTAGGGATTGGGGAAAAAACCAAAAAGTTTAGCGGCACCTCCCAAGACAGCAACCACCAAAGCTATCAGAATCCCCCGGTTGGTGAACTCCTGATAACCAACCCGTGCCGTTAATCCCTCGACTTTCTCGTCTAATACTTTAATATCGCCTTTTAAATCTCCCTTTAACCCCTCGATTTTCTCATCTAATACTTTAATATCGCCTTTTAACTCTGCTTTGAGTTCGGCCTGTCCGATTTCTAATTTGGTTAGCCGGTCTTCCACCTTGTCAAATCTCTCATCTACCTTGTCAAATCTCTCATCCATGCGTTTTTCCAGGGAGTCGATTTTACTCTCAATCCTAGTTAGGACGGACTCTAGGGAATAGGTGACGGTTTCGTTAGACATTTTGCTATACTCCTATAGATTTTTGAGTTTTTGATAGCCATTTCTTATAATCCTAAGGGCTGTAACCTTTTCTAGGAGCCACTTTTAGGGATTGGGGAAAAAACCAAAAAGTTTAGCGGCACCTCCCAAGACAGCAACCACCAAAGCTATCAGAATCCCCCGGTTGGTGAACTCCTGATAACCAACCCGTACCGTTAATCCCTCGACTTTCTCATCTAATACTT
>JBIPMW010000283.1:0-2564 GCA_044376455.1 Crocinitomicaceae bacterium
TCTCGAGCTTTTTATACAAGTCGATGGTAATCGAGCCAAGGTCATTGGCATCGTTGTACTCGATGTCTGGGAAGTCAGCCTCAGCAGGCGAGTAAAGCTCGCCGTTCACATACAAGTTGTCGAAGTAGGTGATAATCGAAAGGAAGTCAAAAACATATTCAGGCAATTGGCCAAAGAAGAAAGACACGCGCTTGCGGATATCCGCATAGGATGTCACAGCCTTGCCGCTTGCATATCTGAACAAGTCCACATCGGTATTGTATTGCGCCCTGAATCTGCGGCCCTCCAATCGGATGCCTGGCAAGAATGATGTGCCATTGAATGCAAGGCCGAATTGGTTCTCTGCATTGCAGCCTTCGAGCTTGAAGAATCTGCAATTGTCCGAATAATCGCCAACTGTAATGAGGTCGCTGTAAAGGTCATAGCTTGCCCAGTTCTTGTCAGCTCGCACAGTTACACGTTTGACTGTGATCTCGCCATCGAGCGAAGCACCGAACTGAGAGCCAAGCAAACTTAATGGGCCTGTGCTTGTCACAGTGATTGTGAAGTTGTAAGTGCCTGCCGCATTGATTATGGTGCCATAATTAAGACCATCAACTTGCAAACGAAGCCTTGCATTGCTTATCGATTCGACTTCAATCTCCACATAGTAATCCGTGTCTTCGCAAAGCTCTGTTGCTGAAACCAAACTTGCAGCATTGCCAATCACTGTCAAATCAATTGTCGCCTCTGCAACGCCAATGTTCCAGTCATCCGAGCCTGTTACAAGCTGCGAGAACCATCCAATTGGCACTGATGGTGGAGGGTTGTTGAAGTACGGGTTAATTATGAAGTATTGGCCGCAAGTGTTTGTGCAATAATCCGCAATCGCTAAACGATAGCAGCCTGCCTCAATATCCACATCAGCCATGTCGATGGCAGCAGTCAAGTATTGCTGACTTGTTGTGATTACCGGATCAAGCCGCTCAACAACTGCCAATGTTTCAGCATCAACAATGCCAGCGAATAAACCACCATTTGGAACCGGCACAACGCTGTCGATAACAAATGATCCATCGAATGGCTGTGTGCCATTGCTAAATGCTATCAGTATTGAATTGCTTGTTAAGTCGGATGTGGTTAAGTACAGCGTATGCGTGCCTTGTGTCGATACATCGAGAAACGAGCCGCCGTTGATTGTAACTCTTAGATCGCCAACAATATCACTCACAGTTATGGTCACGATAAAGTTAGCCACCACATCATAACGCAAGTAGCTTGCAATATAACCTCCTCCGGTTGTCCCACCGCCTGTGATGGTGCTGCCATCTTGTGTCCAAGGTGCAATGAGTGTCTCGTCAAAGAACTCAACCACACCACACTGCCCAGCCTCGAGCTGCCAGAATAATTGATCATTGAAGTCCACCAACTGCGAATACTCCGAGCCACAGCCCTCGCAGCCTTCAGGCAATACGCTGTTGAAAATTATCGGTTGGTTAGGTATCGATGTGTAGCTCATGGCAGTAGTTTATTTGAACGTAATTCGAATTGCGCATTCTTGCGCATCACTGATTCAATATTAATTGCTTTGATGTAGGTCGGAGAAACCGCAAGGACATCATCTTTACGACCCAGTAGGATAGGCTTCGATGTCTCGCTTGTGATGGCGTTTATCTCTGCCATCGTGAGCGGACGATTGAACTTGTAGAGATAGGTCTGTACATCGTTGATGTCGACTGGCTCCAATGTAGTTGGCGTAAGTGGAAGGCCAGAGCCTGAGAACTCAGTGCGATAAACAGTGCCGCTTGGAATGTCCGTCCATTGAAACAAAACACACTGAGTTGCAGCAGGTCCAGGATTGACAATCTTCACTGATGCATCCGTGCGCACCAAGTCACCGGCATTGCACACAATCGTTGCGGTAACAGTTAGCTCGCTGAAGTTGATTGCAGGTGATGTGATTTGTGGGCCATTTATAGTCTGAATTTCTTGGTCTGCTGCATCATAATGCTTAATGCTTGCAAAACCGATTTTATTGCCTGTTACAAGCGACAATCCATCAAGCTGAATCTTAGCATTGAATGTGTAGATGCCTGTAAATGGAACCACATAAGTAGAGCCGCTGAAGTTGTTACCAGCATCTGTGATCTCATTTGGATAATTCAAGAAACTTGCAGTGGCAGTCGCATAAGAATAGAACTGGTCATCATCAACAGTCCAACACTGAGTGTCAACAGTTGCCCTTGCTAAGAATACAGTTGTTGTTGGATTGAATGGCTGAAGGAATGACTCAAGGCTATTCGGGAAACCACTCAGCCAATTGGCGGAAACAAACTCATTGGTGAACGGCCCATTGTAAATCTGATTGCCGATGCCATAAGGATCGAACTGGCGAGCTCTTGTTGTTCCAGCACCAAACGTGCCTGTCCAATTCGTCATGAGCACAACTCCATTGGTATCATAGCCAGTGTTGTTGAATACAACAAGATCCTGAATCACATTGGTATCAAATACAATCTCCGATGTCTTGAGCTGCAAGATGTTGCTTGTGTTGCACTCACCTATGAATCCGAACTTCTCATCCC
>JBIPMW010000319.1:0-2557 GCA_044376455.1 Crocinitomicaceae bacterium
ACGATAGCGGCGGTTTCTACTTTTTGTTCTACGCTGTCAGATTTTACCCCGTCAAGGGCATCAACCATGACCTGTTCAATTCGTTCTCGGATCGAACCGTCGTTAACTACTACTCCTTCAATTTCAGCAGTGGATAGTCCCGTTTTTTGCCCGATAGCTTTAATTTTCTCAAGATAAGCTTTGTCAGCTTTTTCCCGTGCCTCTAAGTATTCCTTGACTGTTTCATTTTCCTTTGGATTAATCCCGTATCGTTTTAAAAACTTAATCCCAATTTCCCCATTTTCTTCAGTGGCAATTGTATCTATCTTTTCTAATAAAGCATCATTGTCTTGGATATAATAAAGCCACTCTTTTTTTAAAGGAAAAAAGAATGTTTCATTAAATTTCAATTTGCCCAATACGCTTAACTTCGCCATTTATTTTTACCTTTTGATTTCTTTTTGCACTTTGTTCAGTATTGAGCCACAGAGGATCAATGATCACAGATACCTGTATTCTTTCTTGGTTTTTTGTTCCGTCTGGTGGTTCGATTAATATCTTTTCTTGTTGACTTATTTCTCGATCAAACGCACCGAAAGAAAACCAGAGGTAATTATTGATTATTCTAGAATTGACTAACATTACCTCTTGGTCTTCATCGACAAGAAGTTTAACTATTTTAATTGAGGTCATCAGCTACATTAGGAGAGAATGGCGACGTTGCCATCGGTTTAATGTCAAACACATTGCCACTAATAGTTAGAGTTACGTTTCCTTGTAGGAAATTACCTTTTTCACCACTAACATTTTGGCTAACATTTGTCTGAAAACCTAAGCCGCCGCGCTGTCCCATATAGACAATTTCAAGGTAAATTCGATCACCTTTTTGCTCTGCGGCCTTTATGATTTCATATCCAGGATCACCAAATACAAGCGCACCCGATACCGACCCAGTACTCATGATTTCGGAGATAAATTTCTCCACCGCCATTTCACCAAAGACGGAATCAGTAACCTCAGTAGAGGAGGTGTCAACGTTAAAGGTCTTGGCACTCACAAAAGGAACCCAGGATTTAATCGTGCATTTTTGAGCGGGAGTCGCAAGGGCAGCAGCAATTTTGGAAGGTTCGATCTGGATTGCTGTCTGAGTTAGCGTTGTCGTTTTTGTTCGGACAATTACATAGTCACCGGCAGTCCCCACATAAATTAAAGTGCCAGCATATAAAATTCGGCCAAAACCCCCAGTCGCCACGGTAAGAGTGGAATCACCTAAGACAATTGCACCACCTAAATCGGCTACTCGTGTGGAAGGTTCCTCTCCAAAACCATAAGTACCAGAGATAAAAAATCGCGTATCACGGCTAGGGGTGAGGTTGTCACTCCGGTTCAACTCTAAAATCTGATTGGACATTTCTGATCACTGACTAAACTTTTCTAGTTACATTGTACTATAAAAGATTAGTAAATGTGTACTCTAGAAGCCTAAAAGCCTAGCAGTAGTGATTTTAAAGGTCACTTTTGGTCTGATAATCCCCTCAGAAGTTTTGGTATAGGGGGTTAGGCGCGGCTGATCTAGAAAATTCCAGTAGCGAGATGATTTAAGTCTCTCGATCACCGGTGTTAAGGATTTCTCTAGATTGTACTGTTTCAAGGTAATGCAATAGTTATTTATGCCTACGGTGTAACCCAATAGGTTTTCGTGATAGGGGTCGGGTTCTCTCTGAATAATTGCCTCAATTCCACTATTGGGCTTTACTTTATAGTTAGGGGGTAATTCAGGGGGCTCTACCCAAATAGCATCAATTTCTTTTAAATTTTGCCCTGTAGGGCTTGTTATTTCGTATTTACCTAAGTCAGTACCGATAAGTATCTTTAAATTGTTTCTAATACCTAATAAAATATCTCTTAATTCTGATTCACTCATTTAATTTTTCCTTTAAGATTTCACTATAAGCCTCAATTGGATTATAATCCTCTATAGCCGTGTCGATAAATGGGCGGGCGGGAACATCTGTCACAGTCCCATCGTTACGCTCTATTTGATACCCTTCATGGACAAGAGCGGCATGATCAGCAGTGTAACCGATTACTTTATAAGTATCCGATACATCTTCAATAAATTGGCTATTTTTTAGCTCACCTGTATCTACAATGTCCCGAGGTGAGCCGACTACACTGCCATTTTTTCGTACGGTTTCCCGTGGCCAGTTCCATTTAGTATCTTCTATCTGAAAGTTAATCTCTTGGGCAAATTCGGACACCATTTCCCCAAAAGCTTCAGTAGCTAAGTCTTTTCCTAGATTCCAGTTAATCATTAAAAAATAGCTGTAAGTTATCCTTACAGCTATTATAACAATTTATTTTTATTGGTTTTAGGGAGTGTTTTTTTGTTTTTTTTTCAACCGATAACGACGACATCTTTCGGCGTTAGTCATTGAATCAGGGTGGGGAGGTTTTCCTGCCGGATTGCCAGTAAAATGATGATTGCAATCCTTACAGCGATAACGCTGTTTTCCTGACACAGAGAACCCTTTTTTAGAGATTCTCTGTGATTGACATTTGGGACAATTAAAGAACT
>JBIPMW010000246.1:0-2553 GCA_044376455.1 Crocinitomicaceae bacterium
CAATTGTCTGCACGCCATCGGGTGTTTTCAGGGTGACTTTATAAGTGGTTGTCTCTGTTGTCTTTGCCATAGGTTGTTGCTCAATCTCAAAATGCCTTCTCTCGCCGTTTAGACTGAACGGGTCGAATTAGTTTCCTTTTTGATACTACGGGAAAATTTACCATGCTCAACTTAGCATTAGTAATGACAGCCTTAAATAAACTTAAAATAATATTTACTTATCTCTTAGATAAATAACCCCCGCTAGTTGTGGATGAATCGTCAAATAATTTCATCAATCTTTAGGTAATAAGTAGTTGGATAACATTAAAGTTTTTTAGCTATAGCAAATAATGGGTTATTTAGGACGCTTTCAATTTTCAAACTCTTATCTGAACAGGGTTTCAGCGATGGATTGTCCTAAGCACCTTGGTCTTTGCTATATCAGCTAGAAAAGCTAAAAAAGAGTTGGGAGTGGGCGAGATGGAGAAGAAAAAAGCTTAATCCTGCAAAAAAGCGAGAGGATAACTCATATTCTCAGCAAAACCCAAGATACCTCGATCGCGATGCTCATAGAGTAAATTTCCTTGATTATCAAATAAAAAGGTCCCTCCCCGTTGGGTTAGATAACTACTATCGGGGACATAGGTTGACCAATTGCCCAAAACTTGACCCATATTACGGAGTCTCAGGGTGGCTAATTCAAAAGGTCGCTGAAAACCTTGACCCCCAGCAAGATTGAATAGGGAACCCCGGAAAGGTGGTAAAGGCCGCGCTTGAATTGTTTCCTCCTCGGCAATTAATTGGGGGGCTTTGCGATCGCCAAGATAACCCCGCAGCACTTCGGCCAGAGTCCCCGGACTACCCACACCCGCACACATGAAAATTAGATTTAACCAAGCATTTTGCCCGGGGGAAAATCTGGGTAATTTTAACGATAAACCGCGATACAGTCCCAATAAATTATGTAATTCGGCTTTGGGGTCAACAAAAAGCCAATCTTGCCGAAATTTCGTATATTCAGCGAATTTTAAACCTGAATTGCGATCGCCGATACCGATGGACCGAATGGTTATCCCGGCATTTTGCCAAAGGGCTGCCTCTTTTTCTAACCACCAAGCGTATTCGAGACTGTCAAAATCTCCCAATTGCGGCCAAACAAGAATTAAAAGACGTTTATACCCAGTACAATCGCTTAAAATTGGCACTATTTGCCCATCGCTGACCCTTTGGCGTTGAATTGTTGAAAATATTTCATAGCTGCTGCTCATAGGTAAATTTCTCCTAATAAAACCGCTGCTTTTGCCCCCGTGACTTTCGGTAAATTACCGGGGAAATTGTGCCAGCGCCAATAGGCCAAGAGGGCAAAAGCGATCGCTTCTTTAAAATCGCTATTTAATCCTACCTCATCAGTGGTCAAAAGCTTGACATTTGACCCCAAATGTGCTAGGAGTCGTTGGCGCAGGTAGGCATTGCGAGCGCCACCACCGCAGAGCAGCACTTCCGCGGGCATTTCTGGCAAAAAGGTTTGATAGCTGTGGGCGATCGAAATGGCGGTTAAATCGGTTAAACTAGCCAACCAGTCGGCATCACTGAGGGAATAAGCTTGGGCATCCTGGCGCAATTGGGCTAGATAGGCGGGGCTAAATAACTCTCTGCCAGTGGATTTAGGGGGATATTGTTGAAAATAAGGCTCCTGTAGCCATTTATGAACTAATTCGGAGCAGGGTTGACCCTGAGCCGACCATTGACCGTTATGGTCGTAGGTTTGTTGGCCTTGGCTCAAAAATTGTACGGCCAAATCGATGAGGACATTACCGGGGCCAGTATCCCAACCGAAAATTTTTTGCTGCCAATTTTCCCTTTGTCGGGGGGGTAGATAGGTTAAATTGCCAATACCACCGATATTTTGGACGCAGCGGGTTTTAGTGGGGTGAGAGAGCAGATAAGCGTCAATTTTCGGCACTAGGGGCGCACCGTGACCAGCTTGGGCGATATCGGCAGCGCGAAAATTACTAATGGTGGGAATACGGGTAATTTTTGCGATCGCTGCTCCCCGTCCTAATTGTACTGTGTAACCGAGGCGATCGTTTTCGGGGGGTCGATGAAAAACGGTTTGACCGTGACTGCCGATTAATTGGGCTTTTGGGGCTTCTTTTTGGATATTTAAAGCGGCATGGGCGAATTCTGCGGCGATATCATCATCTAAGCTGGCTAAAGCTTCAATAGATAGCTTTTCTCCCCCACAGACTTGCAAAATTGTCTCTCGTAATCGGGGGGAATAGGGATAGGTTTCTCCAGCTAATAACTGCACCTGTGGAGATTCCACAGTACCGCTAATCTCCACTAAAGCGGTATCGATGCCATCCACCGATGTGCCACTCATTAAACCGATAACTAACAAGTTTTTTCCCTCAAGTGTCGATTGTTGATTATTTTATCCCCCTCCGACAATAGTAACAATTTCTAATTTATCCCCCTCCTTGATTTCGGTGTTTTCCCAATACTGACGATGGAGGATTTCCCCGTTATATTCCACGGCAACTAACCGAGGATTCATGCCCAAATTTTCTA
>JBIPMW010000245.1:0-2551 GCA_044376455.1 Crocinitomicaceae bacterium
CGCGGCGCCAGAGATCATCGCCGGGCCGCCCATCCGAAGGCTGACGCTGACGGTCGCCCCATTCGCCGAGCCCGCCCTGTACCGCGGCGGTCCGCTGCCGCTCGCGCGACTGCATTTCGGCTACGGCCCCTTCAACCTGCCCCCCGGCCGTGCCTATCCGCCACGGCGCATGTCGCATGCCGGGCGTGTCTTCGATGTGCGGCGGGATGGGGACGTCGAGATCGAGGCGTTCCGCCGTTTGATGGACGAGGGCTTCGCGCATCTGCCTGATCTCGCGGCGTTCCGGCTGGGGCGTGTTGCGGAGGGTGATTTCGTGCTGGCGGGCCGCGGCGGCGCGGCCCGCTGGCTCGACGTGGTCCTCGATCTGCTGCCGGAGCTGCGGCGGGAGGGCTGGGAGGTCACGGTGGCGCCGGACTTTCCCGTCCAGCTCGTCACGCCGGACAGCGACCTCGACGCGGGGCTTCGCGAGGGAAGCGGCATCGACTGGTTCGAGCTCGACCTCGGCGTGACGGTGGATGGCGTGCGAGTGGATCTCGTCCCGGCGCTTGTCGATCTCATCGCCGCCAGCGGTGAGCGCGAGGGGATCGAACTGCATCCCGACGACGAGCCCTTCCTGGTGCCGCTGCCCGATGGCCGTCTCCTCCAGCTTCCCGCTGAGCGCCTCCGCCCCATCCTGCTGATGCTGGCCGACCTGTTCTCCGACGGCCGGCTCGGCGCCGGGGAGAGGGCGCTGCGCTTCACGCCGCAGGATGCCGCCGAACTCGTGGGGCTGGAGGCGGTCTCGGGCCTCGCCTGGCATGGAGCAGAACGCCTGCGCGATCTCGGCCGTCAGCTTCGCGCCGCGGAAGGCGGCATTCCGCCGGTCAGCCTGCCGCCGGGCTTCCGCGGGGAATTGCGGCCCTACCAGGCGCAGGGCGTCGCCTGGCTGCAATTCCTGCGCGGGGCCGGGCTGGGCGGCGTTCTCGCGGACGATATGGGGCTCGGCAAGACGGTGCAGACGCTCGCCCATCTGGCGATCGAACAGGCCGCCGGAAGGCTCGATCGCCCGGCCCTGCTCATCTGCCCGACGAGCCTGATCCCGAACTGGACACGGGAGGCCGAACGCTTCGCCCCTGGCCTTCGTGTGCTTCCGCTGCATGGCAAGCAGCGCAAGGAACGCTTCGACGAAATCGCGGCGCATGACCTGGTGCTGACGACCTACCCGCTGCTGGCGCGCGATCATGCGACCCTCACCGGCCAGCCCTGGCACGCGGTGATCCTCGACGAGGCGCAGGCGATCCGCAATCCGAAGGCCGAGACCAGCCGCATCGTGGGCCGTCTCCAAGCCACGCAGCGGCTCTGCCTCACCGGCACGCCGTTGCAGAACCATCTGGGCGAACTCTGGGCGCTGTTCGACTTCCTCGCGCCCGGCTTCCTCGGCGCGGAAAGCACCTTCCGCAAGCACTACCGCACGCCGATCGAGAAGCACGGTGACGCGGCGCGGCAGGACGCTCTGCGCCGTCGCGTGCGGCCTTTCCTGCTGCGCCGGACGAAGGAGGAGGTGGTCCGTGACCTGCCGCCGAAGACCGAGATCATCGAGCCTGTCGAGATGGAGGCCGCCCAGCGCGCCATCTACGAGGGCATCCGGCTGGCCATGCACGCCAAGGTGAAGGCGGCCATCGCATCGCGCGGCCTGGCGCGGTCCGGCATCGTCATCCTCGATGCGCTGCTCAAGCTGCGGCAGGCCTGCTGCGATCCGCGGCTGGTGAAGGTCCCCGCGGCGCAGAAGGCGAAGGCCGGCTCGGCGAAGCTCGATCGGCTGCTGGAGCTGCTGACCGTGCTGACCGGCGAGGGGCGGCGGGTGCTGGTGTTTTCTCAATTTACCTCGATGCTCGCGCTGATCGAGGCGCGGCTGCGCGAGGCGGGGATCGCGCATCTGCTGCTGACGGGCGAAACCAGGGATCGCGACACGCCGGTGCGCCGTTTCCAGGCAGGCGAAGTGCCAGTATTCCTGATCAGCCTGAAGGCTGGCGGCGTCGGCCTGAACCTGACCGCTGCGGATACGGTGATCCACTACGACCCCTGGTGGAACCCCGCGGCGGAGGATCAGGCAACCGATCGTGCGCACCGCATAGGGCAGGACAAGCCGGTCTTCGTGCACAGGCTGGTTGCGCTGCAGAGCATCGAAGAGAAGATGGAGCTCCTCAAGGAGCGCAAGCGGGCTCTGGTTGCGACGGTGCTGCAGGGCGAGGAGGGCGGCGCGCTTCGATTGACAGAGGCAGATGTGGAAGAGCTGTTTGCGCCCATGTGACGCACGGCGCCTCCGGTTGCGCACCGGCACCTCCGCTGGCGCCGAGGCCAGCGCGCTGCGGTGCCCACAAGACTGCTGAACCATGCGACAGTGGTACGCGCCCCGAGAAATCTGCCCCTCCCAGGATCGCTTCCACCAGGTCAGGTGCGAGCAGCGTCATGTTCAGCAGCCGCCCGACATAGGCCCGGTCAACCTTCTCCGCGATGGCAAGCTCCCGGATCGAAGCATACCGCCCCTCCTCCAGCATCCGCCGCCACCGAA
>JBIPMW010000383.1:0-2550 GCA_044376455.1 Crocinitomicaceae bacterium
AAGGTATTGAACAAGGTATTGAACAAGGTATTGAACAAGGTATCAAACGCGGTATCGAACAAGGTATCGAACAAGGTATTGAACAAGGTATCGAACAAGGTATCGAACGCGAAAAGACATTTATTCTTCGCCAACTTAAACGCAAGTTAGGGGAGATTAATCCTTCATTGGAAACTAAAATTATGCAGTTAAGTATTGATGATGTCGAAGCATTAGGAGAAGCTTTATTCGATTTCTCTACAGTTGAAGATTTAATCAATTGGTTAAATACTTTAACTGCTTAGTTTTGACGTTAGCGAGCGCCTTTTGGTCATGACCCACTAAAATTGTCATTGTGAGGGGGTAATTGACAGATAATCTTCAGTCAGGAATAATTAAATCAATCATTTCCCTCCGATTTTTTCGATAAATATGGAAATCACTATCTATTGTAAAAACGGAACTGCCTTCCATTAATTCACTCATTCTGACCAAACAGGCATCAGCAAAAGACATGGGAACAGATTGATAACGTTGCATAAGTTGGTCAACTGCGTTCAATTCTTCTGATAATTCAAAACGAGTTTTAATGACGTTAGCTTTTAACAATCTCATCACTGCTTGTTGTCCACCATGAGTTTGTTTTAGTAAAAAACACGCCTCTGAAATAACAGCTTCACAAGTTAATAAAGGAATAGAAATTCTTTTCCAGGCTTCGATAGTCCAGTTGTGAAAATTATCACTTTTATCAATAAAAGCTACCAAAGGACTTGTATCGATAATAATTGAGCGGATCATTTTCTTGCTGGACTTTCAAGATATTTTTTGTTGTAAGATAAATCGCCTATACCGCTTTCAATACACCCAGCTAAATCTTTGGCAGCTTCGTAAGCAGAAATCGGTTCTTCTTCCAGGGAAATTTCTTTTTTATCAGCTTGAAATTGCAGGAATTCAATAAAGTCTATTACTGCTTGCTGTTGTTGTGGGGTGAGACTGTGCAGTTTTTCTATAATGGTTTGTGAGCGGAGGGTTACTTGGGTCATTTCAGTTATTAGTTATGAGTTATCAGTGTAGTTCTCCCTCTCCTACAAGGAGAGAGCCGGGGAGAGGTCATTTCAGTTATTAGTGACTACCGCCTAGATTAATTTTCTTTAGGTTTTTATTTATTATACCACATTCCGCAGGTTGAAAAACAGAAAGAAAAAGACAGAGTAGGAAAATTTGTAGTGAACACTACGAGAAACTGTGAAAACGGGTTTCTTTGAGAAACCCGTTTTCTTGTAATAAATGTTAATTTATGTTATAGTACCCTTGACAAATTGGCGATTGTTTGCATAAAATAGTCGCAGTAAATCCTTCTGGTGAATGTCATCAATCCTTACCTGTTGCCGATTATTCCTGCTGTTGACGATATTTTGTTTAATTTCGCTCAATCTGATGATTTTTGGGCTAATTTGGCAACAGCTTTTGGCACAAGTTCCGATGTGGTTAAGGCAACAGAATTACGACTTTGAGTTCAGGACTGCAAATCATCGACATCAGCAACCCCGCTGCACCTACTCTTAAGGGTAATTATAATACTTCTGGCTATGCTCAGGATGTGCAAATAGTCGGTAACTATGCTTACGTAGCTGATGATAATTCAGGAAAAAAACCTGTTTTCTGGACTTATTGCGATCGCATCTTCGCCATGACAAGGGGTAAGATTGCTTTGGGGGGGTTTTTAGTGGAAATTATCCCCCTCGCCATCACCCGCTAAAATTTTCATGGTGAGGGAGTAATTCAGAGATAAGCTTCCGTATATAATATAGGCAACAAGCAGAAGCTTGGTGAACTATAGATCACCAACGACTAGCTAAACCTCAAGCTGCAAAGGTGCTCCCCCCCTGACAATGACACTATTTATATAATTATTATAAAAATACAGAGAAAATATGAGTCTAGTTATTTCCCAAGAAGTGATTAAAGCAAGTGGTTTGTCAGAGGATGAACTGTTAAAGGAAATTGTTATTATGTTATTCCAACAAGATAAGATTAGCTTAGGAAAAGCAAGTGAGTTATTAAGTATTAATCAAATCAAGTTTCAACGGATGCTTTCTGAACGAGGAATTTGTATTCACTATGATGTGGCTGAGTTTCAGGAAGATATTAAGCATTTAAAAGAGAAAGGTTGGCTATGATTATTATTAGCGATACTTCTCCTCTCAGCAGTCTTGCTCTTGTTGGTTATCTATCAATCTTAAAAGATATTTATACTGATGTTATTATTCCCCAAGCAGTTGCCAATGAATTGGCTAATTTGACTGAGGAAGATATCCGCATTAAAGCGATAGTTTCTCTGAACTGGATACAGGTTCAACAAGCCGCTAATTTGGAACTTGTGACTTGTTTGAGGAATGACTATAATTTAGATATTGGCGAAGCAGAAGCAATCGCTCTTGCCTTAGAATTAAAAGCAGATGAATTGTTAATTGATGAACGTCTTGGCCGGAGGGAGGCTGTGCGTTTGGGGTTGTCAATTACGGGGGTTCTAGGAGTTCTTTTAATCGCTAAAAATAGAGGATTGATTTC
>JBIPMW010000005.1:0-23530 GCA_044376455.1 Crocinitomicaceae bacterium
TAAAGCTTTAGGCAAGAGCCGTGTAATGGATTATTTTGATTGGGGAATTGGGTACAGACAAATCCTAGGTCTTGAAACTACATTGATCGAAAATCAAAATGCTTTAGGAGAAATTTACAGCAGCACCTCCCATGAGGGAGAACTAAGTACCGGGTATTTATACGGGAGCATCAGAGCGCACTCACTCATTTATTTTGGTAAAAAAGTAGTCGTTAAAGTACGCAAACACTTTCTAGATCAAAGTCTTGGGATTAATTTTGATTACAACCTGAGTCGGGGCCCAATGACCTATAACAACAACTTTACCGCTTACCCAGCACCTCAACTTTTTCAACCCAATCTTTCCAGAAGCATGCTGCAATTGAATTATCAAATTGGCATCGGAATTCGTTTGAATAAGGCATGGATTTTAATTCCTGGTGTTTCAATTCCGTTGGTTACAATGTATCCGTGGGAAGGATTCAATGCCAAAATACATTGGTACAGTAGCACCTATTGGCCTTTTCAAGCACAATTCAAAGTCATCAAGTTATTTGAAGCTGAACCTAAATGCGGTATTTACAGCACCCCAGAAGACCGTGAAATGGAGAAGCAATATCGGATGGACAACTAAGCTGCCACCCAGCTCGGTAATATCTTTTTTGGTAAGCGCTTGCGCAATCTTTTCAAGACTGAATCGCGGTCCGAAACATTACCGCAGCGCAAGATTTGTCTATCAATCAATTTGCCATTTCTGTAAATTGAAAACTCAAAACTTACTGAAGTTGCTTCGTCTCGGTAGATATGATAGATACTTGTGGTTTCAAGCATTTCAGAAAGCGTTTGGGTATCGTCGCTGACTTTAAATTTGCGGTCGTAACCACGCACATTCACCACAACATAAGTATCAAAACCTTTCTGTAAGATGACGCTTTGGATGGAATCATTAAGTAAATGCTGCAAATCCTCTCCCTGCTTTAAAACATTCATGACTGGTAATACCTTTACTTGGTATGTTTTGAAAAGCTCAGAGAGTGTTGCTTGCATAGCATAGCGATCTTCTTCTCTTTCAAATTGAGCAATGACTACTGCATTATTGAGCTTGATGTTTTGCGCAAATAGACTCTTTGCACAGAGGAGTATAATAAGTGTGAGGGAATACTTCATGAGCGAATTTAAAAAACTTCTTTGGCAATTTGCTTCACAGAAGTAGAATTTGACATCGTATAATAATGAATACAAGGAACTCCTGCTGCCTTGAGTTCTTTAGATTGATGAATACCCCACTCAATTCCTAATTGTTCTACGGCAGCATTGTCTTTACATTTCAGTAATTCGGCCGATAACACTGTAGGATAATCGATGTGGAAAAATTTAGGCAAAAAACTGATGTGTGCCAATGACTTGATCGGCTTGAGCCCTGGTATGATCGGAACATTGATTCCTGCAGCTCGGCATGCTTTGACAAAATCAAAATACTTTTGGTTGTCGAAAAACATTTGCGTAACTAGATAACTTGCACCTGCATCTACTTTTGCCTTCAAATATTGGAGATCGGTCTCGAGGTTCATGGCCTCAAAATGTTTTTCCGGGTAAGCTGCAGCGCCAATGCAAAAATTAGTCGGGTCTTGGGCTTGATCACCGGCCATGTAAACACCGTTATTGAGTTGTTTTACCTGCTTGATCAAATCAACAGCATAAGCGTGGCCTTCTGGATGTGGCCTGAAATTGGCCTCTGACTTGACAGCATCACCGCGCAAAGCCAAAACGTTATCGATGCCCAAGAACTGTAAATCAATAAGCGCATTTTCGGTTTCTTCTTGACTGAAGCCTCCGCATATGAGGTGTGGAACAGCATCGATGTCGTATTTGTGCATCAGTGCCGCGCAAATCCCAACTGTGCCAGGACGTTTTCTGACTGCTTTTTTCTCGAGCAAACCATGTTCTCGCTCAATGTAAACGTATTCCTCACGGTGATAAGTTACATTGATGAACTTCGGCTTGAATTCCATCAATGGATCTATGCCTGCATAAATTGAACTGATGCTTTTACCTTTCAAAGGTGGTAAAATTTCAAAAGAAAATAGCGTGTCTTTGGCAGCGGCAAGGTGATCTGTAACCTTCATAATTTAAAATAGGAGTACAAAGATAAGTGTTTGTGAATGAATATAAACTAAAGCGTATCTAAAGCTGAAAGAATGATGCGTTGTGCGCTATCCCATTCTGCTTGGCTCAGATTTAACGGTGGTGACAGACGAAAACTATATGGATGTGACAAAAACCAGAAAGTGATCAGGCCAGCATCTAGGCAATACTGTACGATTTTTTCAACTTCTTGCGCATCTTTTAAGTCAAAAGCAAACATGGCACCTACGCGTCTGTGCGTCATAACTTTTGGGTGAGAAGCAATTTCAGTTCCGAAGGAAGCTGCACGTTGTTCGAGTAGTTCCCAATTTATTTCTGATTGCAAAACTTGAAGCGTGGCTGCGGCAGCCGCACAGACCATTGGGTGACCTCCAAAAGTGGTGATATGTCCCAGCATTGGGTCATGGGTAAATTGATTGAGGTACTTTTGTGCGGCAACCAAAGCGCCAATTGGCATGCCGCCTCCTAGTGCTTTGCCGAGTGCCAACACATCGGGTACGACATTGAAATGCTCAAAAGCAAAGATTCGGCCTGTTCGGCCCATGCCACATTGGATTTCATCAAAAATGAGTAAGGCGCCAACCGCGGTGCATCGTTCTCTGAGTGCGCGCAGAAATTCATGGCTCGGTTCGCGCACGCCAGCATCTCCTTGAATTGTTTCTAGGAGTACTCCGGCAGTACGAGTAGTAATTTGATCTAAAAATGCAAGCTCGTTGTGTGGCAGAATCCGAACATCTGGCAAAAGTGGTCTGAAAGCGATCTTCTTCACCTCGTTTGCCGAAACACTCATAGAACCATGCGTGCTGCCATGATAACTTCCTTTGAAAGAGACCAACTCAGTGCGTCCTGTAACGCGCTTGGCCAATTTGAGTGCCGCTTCAATGGCTTCTGTACCTGAATTAACGACATAAACACCATCCAAATTTTGGGGAAGTACTTGTAACAATTGTTTGGCTAAATCTTGCTGCGCATCTTGAATGAACTCACCGTAAACCATCACATGCAGGTGCTTTTGGAGTTGATTTTCAAGCGCCGCAAGTACTTTAGGATGGCGATGTCCAATATTATTGACGGCCACACCAGCAATCATATCCAGATAGGCTTTGCCTTTTTTATCATAAATGTAGGCTCCTTCAGCTCTTTGAACTTCAATGAGAAATGGAAATGGACTTGTTTGCCCCAAATGTGACTTAAAAAAATGCTGTGCTTCGGTCATTATTGTTCGAGTATGGGTAAAATAGGATGGCCAATCATGGAGCCGCTGCGCTGCAAATTTAAAATATGAATTAGGGTTGGTGCGATATCTGTAATTTGGATTGGATCAAATATTTGTAAGCCAGGCGTTATGCCTTTGCCATACCACAATAACGGCACATGTGTATCATAGTTAAATGCCGATCCGTGTGAGGTGCCTTGATGCACCTTAGGTTCATCATGCTCTTTTGCTAAATAGCCAGGTTGCAATAAAAATATCAATTCTCCGCTGCGCTGTAAGTCAAAACCATTACGTAACATTTCTCCCCAAAAATCTGTTTTGGCTGCACCGGATAAGAGTTCTTGTTTGGTTAAAACTGTTTTAACTTCAGGCCACTTTCTAAGCTCATTGGCGGCAAACGCAGCCACCTCTTGCACATCCAGTTTTAATGAATCAATGCGCTTTAAATTCAAATAAATGTTTTGATTCACCTCATGCTCGAGTAGGTCCGCATTGTATTTCATAATAAAATCATCGCGCAGGACCTGTAAATGACTTTCCATAAAAAAGTAGCCACCTGGCATTTTTTTCTCGATGAGCATCTGAGGTACTGGAACTACAGCGTGGTCAGCCGTTAAAAACAAAACAAAACCGTCCTTACCATAACGCGTTTCGAGACTTGAGAATAAGCGCTGAAGTTCGCGATCAAGGCGCGCATACATATCTTCCATCTCACGTGAATAAGGACCAAATGCATGACCAGCAATATCTGGTGTAGAATACGAAATACATAAGAAATCAGTAAACTGGTCTTGTCCTAAATTTTCTTGCTCAAGTGCCGTAATGGCAAATTCGGTAAGTATTTCATTTGCCTGAGGTGAAATGGTAAATAAATTGTTAGCAACCGCCCCTTTTGAGATCATATCTTGAAAATCATAAGGAAATGTAGCACTCGTTTTACCAGTGAGTACCACTTCATAATTGCTTTGGTCGGCAAGTTGATAAGTGCTTTCAGGAAGCAATAGCTTCCAAGTTTTTAGATCTTTGGCTGGGTCAAACTTAGCGTTGAACCTTTGCACCCAATCCGGAAGTTGTTGCATGTAAAACGTGCTAGTAATGAAGTCTCCAGTATTATAATCAAACCAAAAGGTTCCATCAGAAAGGTGACCTCCTGGTAAAATGGCACTGCGGTCTTTGATAGAAACAGAAATCACTTTCGATTGAGGAGAGGCCATTTTAAGCTGATCAGTGATGGTATAGGTGCGTAAATTCAGTGGTGCCGCACCTGTGCTAGTAGCCGAACCACCCACCGCAGCGAATTTCGAATTCGAGACACTAGTAACAGTCTGTTTGGTGTCGCGCACATACCAATCATTACCGATGATGCCATGATTAGAAGGCGTTGTTCCAGTATAAATAGAGGCATGACCTGGTGCCGTATACGTCGGTACATAGTTGTATTGAACATTTCTACAATTCGTTCCTTTGTTCATGAGGCGATTGAAACCACCATTAGTATAAACATGTTGGAAACGATATAAGTAGTCATAGCACATTTGATCGATCACAACACCAACAACTATTTTTGGTTGTTTTGGTGCTTGTCCTTTAACATGAACACTTACAAAAAGTAGGGTGAAAAATAAGATTGCGTTTTTCATAGTTCAAAAATACGCATTCCATTTTGCTGAATACAAGCAACTTTGTAACGATTTTTGCGTCTTAAACGAAATTTAACAGACACATGAGATTACTTTTACCACTATTATTGCTTTCTGTCGGTCTTTTCCAAACCAATAAAGCACAAGCACAATTTGTCCTGAACATCATTGTTAACAATGCATCAGGCCCAGCAATTTGCGATGGCTCGGCATCACTTGATTCCAATAACATCAATTTTGCGACCATTGCTTGGTACATGAACGGCACCCTCATTCAAAATGGCGGAACAACTATCTATAATTTGTGCCCTGGAACCTATTCCGTCAATGCAACTGGTGGTGGAATTACACTCACTTCTCCATTTACAATTGGTGTCTCAACACCTAATCCCTGTGCTAACTTTGGAATGAGTACTACAGGAACATTAGCAAGTAGCCCAACTGCTTGTGACGGTAGTATAACCATAAACGCCTACGGTGGAACACCACCATATGCTTACCAATTAGCTGGCACACCAATGACCGCTGGGCCAACATTCAGTAACCTTTGCGTTGGTTCTTACAATGTTAGCGTTGTAGATGCCAACGGTTGCACATTAAGCCAAGCAGAAACCGTCTTTTACGATACCACAACAACGAACCCATGTGCAGGTTTTTATCCAACCGTTACCGTTACTGACTGTAGCGCACCAGGTGCCTGCGATGGAGCAATAGTTATCTCTTGTGCAACTTGTGCGCCATTCACTGTTTTGTGGAGTCAAGGTTCTACCACATATGGTATTTCGAATCTTTGCGAAGGTTATTACGATGCTTGCGTTACGGATAGCAATGGTTGTACATTCAGCACTTCACAATTTGTAGCTTACAACGGCAGCGGTACCATCGACACCATCAACGTCATAGGAAACTTAGCAACTGGCGGTATGATCACCGGTACTTTGATGTCGAGCTGGATCTATAATTGTGATATCGATATGAGCATGCTAGATACCGCCTACATGGTGTCTGCCGTTTTCGGAAATAATCCTGCGAACCAAGATTCACTTTATACAGTTTGGTACCTTGCTGATACAACAGGCGCTTTTACCTACATCAATTGTACTTTCTATGCACCATTTGCAGTCGGAACCTACAATCTAGTTTTACAGGTTTACTGTCCGATCAAATCGACTCCGCTCTACTACAACATCATTACACAATTCGATGTGCTTACAGCCGGATTAAACACCAAAAATCCAATGAGCTTAACGCTCGCGCCAAACCCAGTTCAACATGAACTTTTGATTGTTGGTGACGCAAGCGGAACTTATCAAATCTTTGATCAGGCTGGCAAGTGTTTGTTGTCTGGTAACGTAGTTAAAGCAATTGACGTGCGTCAATTGGCAAACGGGACTTATTTCATACAACTGAATAATGTCGTTTTGCCGTTTATCAAAAGTGCTCAATAAGCGTTGAGAAAATCAAACGCTCTCCAAGAAAAAGGGGCCGCTTGCGCGGCCCCTTTTTTTATATCTAAAATTTTCAAGGTTAACCCTTACCCGATTTCACAGTTGGTACAGCTGGTTTGGGTGCCGTTGGCGCAGGCGTACTTGGTTTTGCTGCAGGTGGAGGCGGAGTGCTTGTTCTTGATGGTGCAGGAGCACTTGGTCTTGGTGCTGGTGGCGGCGGAGTAATTGTTCTTGATGGAGCCGGTGAAGGAGCGCTTGGTCTTGACTCTCTTTCAGGAGTTGGAGTTGGGCGCGGTGCCGGACTTACCTCCGGCGTTCGTGGCGCTCTAGTAACCGTAGGTTCTTTCGGTTGAAAAGGCTTATTCTCTTTGCTTTCAACTGATGGCTTATTCGTTGTGCTTGAAGGCTTCCCAGAAATAGTTTCAGGTCTATTTGGGTATTTTCCTTCAGCGAAAGAATGCTCGTTGTTGTTTAAAGCTGGTCGAGGCACTTTGTTTAAAACGGTTGTACCGGGAACCGGAACGTTTGGCGTTGGCGGAACATTTGGCGCGATATTTAAATAGCCTTGATCAAAAATACAGCCCCCCATTTCATCGGCCGGAACTCCCATTTGCAGGCAGCGCTGACGCGCATTTTCACGACTTTGCGGATTCATTTGACTTAAATTCATGTAAACACGCGGAAAACTTCGGTCTGTGAATGAAGCTGTACTCATCCCGGGACCATAATCAAATAGCGTATTGCGGTCTGTGAGGCGCCAATCTTCGGCAAAATCTTTGGCCATATATGCTTGGAATTCTTGTTCGGCCAATTGATTCATTTGGTTGGCTTCACGACTATCTATTGCGTAGGCAGAGGCAATGCTGAGAGCTGCAACGTTGTTAGGTCTAGGTGTGTGCATGCGCGTGTTGAAGTCGTCATCAGCAAAACCATTGTTGTTGCCTAAAAGGCCTTCGAATTGATTGCGGTCACATTCAAAAATTCCGACAGTAACATTTACAAATCCTCTTGAACCACTATTTCTGACATCAATTACAGTGGTTTCACCAGTAGGCCATGCGATGGTGTAATTTCTGCCATCTAGGCGGATGACGCCACCGTGCGGCAAATAATAGGATCTCCCCTGTAATTGAATTGGCATGCCATTGAGGCGCAGAGGCATTTGCATCCCGTCTGGCTTGTCGGCAGCATAAAAACATAGTCGGTCACCTGCTACATTCATCGCAACCGCTTCGTTCAAGGAGAAGTTGACATCTTGAGCGCGCTGTCTGGTTTGCACTTCAAAGGCGCCATTTTCAGCTTTTGCAAGGACAAACTCGCCTACGGTTTGAAAGGAATAGGACGCGCGGTCAAAGGACTTGAGGTGCGGATCTCCGTAAGAACGACCATAGGTGCGCGAACAAAAAGTACGCTCTAACATTGTGGAAAACAAGGGATACGCCCCCGTATTGTTTCCGACCACCATACGGTTTTCTTGCATGATTTGTCTGAGATCTTGGCGCTCGCGAAGCGGCATCATACTCAGCATTTCGTAAGGCGTAAAGTCTTCGGGGAAGGTTCTGTCGGGAATTGCCTTGCGGTCTGCTAAGGCTTCAATAGATGCCGCCAACCAAGGGCCGCGGATATCATCCCAGCGCTCGAGCTGTTCTTTGATAGGAGCAAAAGCTGCGTTGTTGTTTTGGGCAAAATAGCCGTGAAGTACAAAAAATGCACTTACAAAAAGTAGGTATTTTTTCATGGAATAAGTATTTGTATGCTGTGCTTTACAAGATTCAGGCCAAAGTCATTCATTGAATTTGTAGCCTATCCCTTTGATGGTAGAAATGTAGTCATCCCCGATCTTTTCTCTGAGCTTTCGGATATGCACATCAATGGTACGGTCTCCGACGATGATGTCCGTGCCCCAGACCTTTTCGAGAATTTGATCACGCTTGAAAACAAAATTAGGGCGCGAAGCTAATAGCGCCAATAGTTCAAATTCTTTGCGTGGCAAATGGATTTGTTGACCATCCATTTCCAATAAATATTTTTCTCGGTTGATGTGAAACTTAGGACCTACCTCTTGTTGTGGCTTCATGACTTTACCCCTTCTGAGCATGGCATGAATGCGCGACAACAATACTTTAGTCTTGATGGGTTTGGCAATGTAGTCATCGGCACCGGCATCCAGACCTGCTATTTGGCTGTAATCTTCGTTGCGGGCTGTTAAAAAGCAGATGATGATGTCTTGGTTGATTGGGTCCGCTTTGATGCGTTCACAAACTTCAATACCATCTAATTGCGGCATCATGACATCGAGCAAAATAAGCTGCGGTTTTTGCTGCTCAATAAAATCGAGGCATTCTTTTCCATTTGCTACTGCACTTACTTTGAAACCTTCCTTTTCGAGGTTGTAGGTGAGTAACAATCGGATATCCTCTTCGTCATCGACAATTAATATGTGCGTCTCATTCATCGGAATAAAGGTAAGGATTATGAAGGAGGGGTTGAGGATCCATGAATAATTTTTATGAATTTTTTAACAAGTGCTGTGTAACCAAATTAAAAAAAGCAATTACCTTTGTTGAACTAGTAGTAGGTTTAGGTTAATGGTCAGGAGCTTTGGTTTACACCAAGGCTCTTGGCTTTTATAGACGCTTATGAAAATCAAAATACTCATGGTTGAAGACGATATCAGTTTAGGTATCGTAGTCTCAGATCAACTCCGCTCTGATGGTTATACTGTCACGCTCTGTGAAAATGGCTCAGAAGCATTGCGTCGTTTTCAAGAAGAAGCTTACCACTTGTGCATTCTAGACGTCATGCTACCCGTCAAAGATGGCTTTACACTAGCGCGTGATATCAGAAAACAAAATGCCGAAATACCCATTCTATTTTTATCGGCAAGGTCCATGACCGAAGACAAAATTGAAGGATTTAATGCCGGCGGCGACGACTACCTCTCCAAGCCTTTTAGTGCAGAAGAATTACAACTAAGGGTAAAAGCCTTACTCAAAAGAGTCAAACTCCAAGTAGAAAGCCCTGAGCAAAAAATCTTACAAATCGGAACCTATATTTTTGATACCGAAAATTTTACACTGAAGTCACCGAGCCAACTCATTACGCTTACCAAAAAAGAAGCAATGATTTTGCGTACGCTTTATAAATTCAAAAATCAACTCATTCCGCGCGACGTGATCTTAAATTCAGTTTGGGGTCAAGACGACTATTTCGTGGGCAGAAGTCTCGATGTTTTCATTACTAAACTGCGTAAATACCTCAAAGAAGACCCAACCATTCAAATTACGAATGTCCATGGGGTTGGTTTCAAATTTGAATGTCAAGAATGAGCATTTTGCTACTTCACCTAGAGACGAGTACCAAAATTTGCAGCGTTGCGCTCTCCAAAGATGGCATTGTGCTCGGCTATCTCGATCGAATTGGAGACGGTTTTATCCATGGTGAATCTTTGACATTAATGATTGAAGAAGTACTTGAAAAGTGCCAAATTCCCTTGGCCGCGCTCAGTGGCATTAGCTATAGCGCGGGGCCAGGTTCATACACTGGATTGCGCATTGGTTTATCTACGGCCAAAGGCTTGTGTTTTGCGCTTCAAATTCCATTAATTGCCATTCCAACCCATCAATGCATGTGTCAAATTGGACTTTTACACGCAAGCTCGGAGCAGCAGACAATTATCTGCATGTTAGATGCTCGCCGAATGGAGGTTTATTTTGAAGGCTTTGATTCTGCTGGAAGGATGATTGAACCCTTGTCTTGTCAAATTATTGAAGCCAATTCCTTGAAATCGTATCTCCCTTGTTTGGTAGTAGGCGATGCAAACGAAAAGGTTGCTGCACTTATTGCGGATCCGGAAGTCCTGTTTATCAATGAGAGCCTTTCTGCGCAATACCAGTCAAAATTGGCATTTGAAAAATATCTAAAACAGCAGTTTGAAGACTTAGCATACTGCGGCCCTATCTACCTGAAGGGTGCCAACGGTGTTTTACTCTGACGGTGAAACTAATTGTTGTTCCGATTCACGCGCCGGGACTTTCCATTCTTTTTTGGTTTCATTGCCAACCGCATCTTTTACAAGCAGCATCAATACCTCATTTTCCTCAAATGGCACATTGAATTGGGCACTTATTTGCTTGGTTTTTGCATCATAATAGGCAGGCACCCAGTTGCCATTTTGATAACACGCATAATATGCCATGCCCGAAAAATCATCACTCACTAACCAATAAAATTTGCCTGAACTTGTCGAATCGAGTTTATTGTTTGGATTCTCCTTGATGACCGGTGGTATTAAATCTTGGCGCAGCCCCCAAGTACCCAATGTTTTGGTCGTGGCTGTTAATTTTCCATGCTCGAATTTACCAGGCAGTGCGGCACCATTCATAGTAATGCAATATTTCTGAGCTAGTGTCTCGTTTGAAAATTGATAGGAAATTTGGATGGGTTTTTGCACGATTGTTTGCGTACTTCCAATTGTTTTAGCCTGAAAATTCAGCTTTTTTAGAACAGGTTCATAAAATGTAAAGGAATCGATATGAAGCGCCCAAGGACCTTGTTGATAATCGTAAGCTGCGTTGGGTAACCAATGTGTCTGAGACGTAAAAAAAGGTTTGTAAATTGGCTTTTCATGCGGATTTGAAATCAATAAAGCATGTAGCGTTTCATTGCCATTGATGTCGCGCAGCATAATTTGTATTTGGAGGCTATCCTTTGCCCCTATTTGAAATGCGCCGTTGCCATCGTAGGCATAGATGGTCAGTGGGTTGTCATTCGATTTGAACAACTTTTGAAATTTTCGTTTGGATGTTCTTGCATGCGCAGCATCGTGGTGAATATTGATGTATCTGGAATCTTCAAAATCAATTTCGTCGAATTCAAAAGCAAAACGTTCGTTACTCGAACTAAGCGCTTCTGCAGAAAACAAACCATAGCTTCGTCCACCTGCTGAAAAATAATCTGTAACCTCCAGTGCGACACCCAATTTAGAACCTTCATCGAGAAATCCAACCGGCAATACAACCTTGTGTTGTTTTTGGGTCAAGGGAACATTCAGTCCTTTTCCAGGTGCGACATAACCTAAAGAATCTACAGCATAAACGCGTATACCTTGAAGCAACGGCGGGGCCAGATCTGTTACTGAAAAACCGTGTAAGAATGGATTGAGTGCGTGTTCGGTTTTCGTATCGCGGAGTTCAAAATGTAAATGTGGGCCAGTTGACCCTCCTGTATTTCCGGAAAATGCAATCTGTTCGCCGCGTTTAACTACCAGGAAATCAGCAGGAAGTATTAAATCTATCTCATTCTGCTGACGCACCCGAGAACTATCGAGATATACCTGTTGAATGCGCTCCGCAAAGCGCGTGCAATGGGCATAAACAGTAGTAAATCCGTTGGGATGCTGCACATAAAGTACCCAACCATAACCAACAGATGAAACGCGGATGCGCGAAACAAAACCTGCCTCACAGGCATAGATGGGTAAATTGATTTTTCCACCGGTGCGCACATCTATACCCATATGAAAATGATTGGGGCGTAAATCGCCAAAACCTGCGCTGAGTTCAACAGGAGCATCCATTGGAAGCGCCCAATTTCCTGGCGCCGATAAATACTGCGCCGATAAATTGCACGAAAAAATAAAGCCTAAAATCAAATACCAAAAGCGCATGTACAAAGCTAATCAAGAAAAAAAACAAAATCCTTGACTGATTTTGTAGGATGTAAACGAATGCTTGTTAACTTTGTGAAAAGTCACCGCTTAACATGACTGAAAATCTAACAAATCTCATTTCCGATATCCGCAGCCGCAGCCTAGAACTGGCGGGGCGTTTGCATACTGAACGTGTACAACACGAGGTTTTGCAAGGTGAAATCAACCGCATCAACGAACAGCTCAAAGCTGAAAAAGCATTAGTGATGCAACTCCAACAAGAGATTGAAAGACTGACAGACGCATTGGCGGAGGCTCAAAACAAAGTTGTGGAAATCCCAGCAACACCGAAAGGTCGCAATGCTGAGGAAATTAACGCACTCGTGAAAGAAATTGAATTCTGCATAGAAAAGCTTAAACAAGCCTAATGAGTAAAGTTGCCCTTAAAATCAATATCGCCGGCCGGACCTACCCTTTAAACGTTCCGGAATCCGAAGCGCCTGCCGTTTCAAAAGCAGCTGCCGATATCAATAAAGCAATCGATTTACTGAGAAAAAACTATGCCGTCAATGATAACCAAGACTTGTTAGCTATGTCTGCCCTTCAATTGCTTACCAAAGCACAGGCAGAAGCGAAACCAACGGTTCAAGAACCTGATTACTCAGCGCTTGAAGCTGCACTGGAGACACTCAAACAAGACTTGAACGACATTCAATAATTCTGCACCCGTGAGTCCACAACTACAAACAAGAGTAGTATGGATATATTATGGTTATTAATCGGAGCACTTGGAGGTGGTGGCGCAACGTTCGTCCTTCAAAAAAGTGTGCTCAAAAAAGATGCTGAACGCATTATAAAAGAAGCTGAATCCAAGGCGGAAACCATCCAAAAAGAGCGTGCCCTTCAGGCTAAAGAACGTTTCTTAAAGCAAAAAGAAGAGCATGAAGAGGCCATCAAAGAGCGCGAGCGTCGCATGCAATCCAACGAAGATCGCTTCAGAACAAAAGAAAAAACGCTCAATCAAAAACTAGAAGAAATTGGTCGCAAAGAGAAGGAACTCGAAACCACTCAGGCCGACTACCAAACCAAGGCAGCACACCTTGACACACGCATGCAAGAACTCGATAAAATGCATCAAAAGCAAATTGCCGAGCTCTCCAAAATAGCGCAACTTGCCCCAGAAGATGCCAAACAGCACCTCATGCAAGCGCTAACAGATGAAGCACGCACTGCAGCCATGGCTACCATCAAAGAAATTACTGAAGAAGCCAAACTCAATGCCAACAAAGAGGCACGCAAGATTGTCATTCAAAGTATCCAGCGTGTTGCCACTGAGCAAGCCATTGAAAACGCGGTTTCCGTCTTCAATATTGAATCCGACGAAGTCAAAGGACGCATCATTGGCCGTGAGGGCCGTAATATTCGTGCACTCGAAGCCGCAACTGGCGTTGAAATCATCGTTGACGACACCCCTGAGGCAATTATCCTTTCTTGCTTTGACCCTGTTCGTCGTGAAATCGCACGTCTCAGCTTACACCAATTGGTTTCAGACGGCCGTATCCACCCTGCGCGCATTGAAGAAGTCGTGGCCAAAACCAGAAAACAACTCGACGAAGAAATCGCCGAAACAGGTCGCCGTACTTGTATAGACCTCGGTATTCACGGCTTGCATCCAGAGCTCATGCGCATGGTTGGTCGCATGAAATTCCGCTCTTCTTATGGTCAAAACTTACTCCAACACTCCCGTGAAGTAGCCAATCTATGTGCTATCATGGCAGCCGAACTCGGGCTCAATGTCAAGTTAGCTAAAAGAGCAGGTTTACTCCACGATATTGGTAAAGTTCCAGACGAAGAACCTGAATTACCACACGCCATTCTCGGTATGAAAATAGCCGAAAAATTCGGCGAAAAAGGTGATGTTCTCAATGCAATTGGTGCCCACCACGACGAAATCGAAATGACAACACTCATTTCTCCTATTGTTCAGGTTTGTGATGCCATTTCAGGAGCACGTCCTGGTGCCCGCAGAGAAATTGTCGAAGCTTACATCAAGCGTATCAAAGAACTCGAAAACCTTGCGCTTTCTTATGAAGGTGTCGGTAGCGCCTACGCGATCCAAGCGGGTCGTGAGTTACGCGTTTTGGTCGAAGCTGAAAAAGTTTCAGATCAAAGAGCCGAGGAGCTTTCCTTCACAATTTCACAAAAAATTCAAACAGAAATGACCTACCCAGGTCAAGTCAAAGTAACTGTCATTCGCGAAAAACGAGCGGTGAGTTACGCCAAATAATTCGCATGCGTCAGGACCAACTGCCCCTACTCATTTCAGGGCCATGTTCGGCCGAAACGCAAGCGCAACTCTTAGCGACAGCGGAGGCCCTTGTTGGGCTTCCGCTTTCTTATTTTAGAGCAGGTATCTGGAAGCCACGCACCCAACCTGGCGCCTTTGAAGGTGTTGGAGAAAACGGTCTCAAATGGCTGCAAGAAGTCAAGAAAACATACGGTTTTAAAATTTGCACCGAAGTAGCCACAGCCGAACACGTCGAATTAGCCCTGAAATATGGCATAGATATGGTCTGGATTGGTGCCAGATCCACAGTGAACCCATTTACGGTGCAAGAACTTGCCGAGGCTTTACAAGGCAAAAATATTCCCGTGATGGTCAAAAATCCGGTCAACCCGGACCTCAAACTCTGGATTGGCGCCATCGAAAGACTCGAACGACACCAAATTGAAGTCATCGGAGCGATTCACCGAGGTTTTTCCGTTTATGAAAAAACCAATTACCGCAACAATCCGCATTGGCAAATTGCCATAGACCTCAAGCAAGAAAGACCAGACCTCAACCTGATCATGGATCCATCGCATATAGGTGGGAGAGCCAACTTAATTCAACCCCTTGCCCAGCAGGCCCTTGACTTAAATTACGACGGGCTCATGATTGAAAGTCATATTAACCCCGAAGCTGCTTGGACCGACGCCAAACAACAAATATCCCCTCAAAGGCTCAAAGAAATCTATGCCGCACTCGAGCCGAAAAATCCGGCGGCCATTCAAGCCAATGTTTTAGCTGACTACCGGGAGCAACTCAGCCTGATCGATGAATCCTTGATCAGACTTTTACAACAGCGCATGGCCATTTCAAAAGAAATTGGGATTCATAAACGCCAGCACAATCAGCATATTTTACAAGCGCAACGCTGGGAAGAAACCTTGAAAGCCAATTTACAAAAAGCCTTAGACAGCGGTTTGTCAGAAGAATTTGCCAAACAAATGATCAAAATGCTTCACGAAGAATCATTGCGCATTCAGATGGCCATCAATAGCCAAACCGATCATGATCATTCAAGCAAATAAATATAAAGGTCATTTAAATGCGCCGGGCTCAAAGAGTCATGCACAACGCCTCCTATTGCTTGCTGCTTTGTCAAAAAACAAGTGTATCATTGATCAATTTGACAACAGCGCTGATAATCTTTCTATGCTTGCAGCGCTGCGACAATTTAATCATGAGCTTCATATTGAAGGCGCTAGGGTTTACGTCGAACCCAATCATTCAAAAAGTGCTCATGTTGCAATCCAAATAGGTGAAAGCGGCTTTGCGCTCCGAACATTGGCTTTTGTCGGGCACTGCTTCGCAGATTCATATACCCTCAATGGCACAGGATCTTTGCTAACTAGGTCGCATTGGGCAACCATCCATGCACTGGAATCATTAGGTCTTGTGGTGCAACATGAGGATGGAAAATTACCATTGCAAATTTCTGGAACCATTCAGCATTTTAAGTTAACAGTGGATGGTTCTTCGGGTTCACAACATGTTTCAGGCCTCTTTATGCTGGCTTCTCAGATCAAAGGTTCTTGGGAAATCACTATTGAAAACCTCAAAAGTGCTCCATACTTTCGCTGGACTTTAGCAGCACTTTCTCAAGCTGGCTTTGTTTATGAATTGAAGGAGCATACCTATTTCTTTGAAGGCGCACAAAATTTGCAGGTTCATCATGCGGTGATTGAAGGAGACTGGAGCAGCGTGGCGGCACATTTGGTTGGTGCAGCCATCAGTGGCTCGATACACGTATCGGGACTCTTAGCCGACAGCTTACAGGCCGATCGTGGTCTCTTAAAAATTCTCGCAGATTTTGGCGCTCAAATTAAGTGGGAAAAAGAAATAATAACAGTAGAAAAGGCAAAAGAAGCGAAGGGCTTTCATACAGACATCAATGACCACCCTGATTTATTTCCTGTTTTAGTCATTTTAGCGTGTGCCGCAACAAATAAATCCTGTATCAAAGGCATTCATCGTCTTCAAAATAAGGAATCTGACCGACTTGCTGCGATGTGTGCTGCCCTAGACGCTTGGAAAATTCGATATGAGATTGATAAAGATCAAATCACTATCTGGGGAAAGGGTAAGTTACCTTTTGCTCAATTGAATAGTCACAACGATCACCGAATTGCCATGGCTATTTGTATTGCGAGCCTATTGAGCGAAAACGGACAAGCGATCAACGATATACACTGTCTCAAGAAATCGTATCCGAATTTCTATGAAGATTTTGTAGCGCTCAGCAAAGGTTAAGAGAAGAATAATCAGAACGAGATCGCTGCTTAGTTACTTTGCATGATATATTGTTCGAAGGTAAGATTGAGTTTTGAAAGACGTGCTTTGATATCCTTTTTCTTCGCAGATTCAACCTTTGGGTCTTTGAGTAATAGGTTGTAGTACTTGCGCACCATTGCGGTATCTCTTGGCTCATTGATATCATAGGAGCTTCCTAAACTTTCAATGACCAATATGCGGTTTTTATAATTCGGAAAGCGCTGCAACAGCGTGTCTGCATAGGCCCTTGCTTCTCTTGGAGCGGCCATACTTTCGTAAATCATGTGCGTTTTAAAAATGTAATCGGCACTAGATGTGTCTTGCGGAAATGCTTGAAAGTATGCTTTGTAACGGTTTACCAACTCTATCTGAGCCAAGCTTGTGATTTCTTTGGCTTTTTCAGGATCCATTTGCAACTTGCTCAATGAATCTTCATAGGTTTGAATGGCTTCTTTTAACGTTTCTTTTTTACCTTTTTCCGTAGCATTAGCGCCACAAGATGTTAAAAACATACCTGTTAAAAACAATAAAGCTAGGCTTAGTTTTGAATTGAAAAATGTACCAATGTTTTTCATATTAAACGTTGTTTTTTATGACCAGGAAAACTCATTTTGTAATCGACATTGATGGCGCCAATGGTAATGTTGCCGAGGCGTTTGGTCAGTAGTTTTTTCTTGAGAGGGCTCAGGTGATCTGTAAACAAGACCCCTTCAATGTGGTCGTATTCATGTTGAATAATGCGCGCTGCATATCCTTCGAAGGATTCTTCGTGAAACTCCCAATTTTCGTCGTAATAGGTAATGACTAATTTTTCATGACGCGTTACGTTTTCGCGAATGCCCGGGATGGACAAACATCCTTCTTGGAAAGCCCATTTGTCACCGTTTTCTTCTTCGATGATCGGATTGATGAACACTTTCTTAAAATGCTCAATTCCTTCCGCTTTTGGATCTGGTTCGTCATCCTCTTCATCGGCAAACGGGCTGCCATCCACAATAAACAAACGGATGCTCTTACCGATTTGCGGAGCAGCTAAGCCCACGCCTTTGGCATGATACATCGTTTCAAACATATCGGCAATGAGTTTTTGCAAATCAGGATACTGTTCATCGATTTCAACAGCTTCTTTCTTTAATACTGGATCGCCGTAGGCTACAACAGGTAAAATCATGCTACAAATTTAGTAAGGATTAGCTTTGACTCAGATAATCTTGTAAAATGAGTGCAGCAGCCACTTGGTCTATGAGGGTTTTGTCTTGCTTTTTCTTTTTGTTTCCGGTCATTGATATGGCTTGACTGGCCATTTTGGAAGAATAACGTTCATCCATTAAATGCGTCGTAATTGCAGGGTATTTTGACTCAAGATATAATTTCAAGTTGCGCACATTTGCTGTGACGTGAGAGTCAGAGCCATCGAGACGCGTTGGATACCCGAGTACAATCTCATGAATCTTTCTTTTGGGAATTTCGATCTCTAACCATTTTTCTAAGGTTTCAGAACCAATAGTAGCGAGCGGACTTGCAATAATTCGGTTGGTATCACTAATTGCTAAGCCACAACGCTTCAGGCCAAAATCTATACACAGCACAACTGACATCATTCAAATTTACGGAGATTATTGCATAATTATTTCGTTTGGACTTATTATCAAAATGCTTCAAAGAAGTATTTGTAATTTCGCAATTGTATGAGCAATAGATTTTTTTTTACTGGACTATTCCTGATAGTTCTCTTATTTGCTTGTCAAGAGCATGACAATCAAATAAAAGAACCATTTTTTGACCATCTCGGCAATCAATTTATTCAACCTTTTGACGGGCTTGAAGCTTTTCTGAACTACCAAGAAAAAATCGAAAACAAAAACGACCTTCAAAAACTCAAATCATTACTCTTCACTGAAATTAACGGCAATACACTTCAGTCAGAAGCATTTCTAGAAAAAAATGGCGACATCGCCAAAGCCCAACTGCATCAAACAACAACCAATGGGCTGCAAATTCAATATACCTTTTACTTTCTAAAAGGTGTATTGAGTATGGCAGTAGTAAATTTCAATCAGGTTTCAAAGAATTTCAGTTACAGTATATTCTTCAATGCGGAACAAAGTCCTATTGCCACCTACATGCATCGTGTAGTTGATGCTGAAGTTCAAGGTAGCCATCCTTGGACACTTTGCAAACCTCAACCTTGGCTCAACAATATCATCGAAAAAAGTCTGCGTCAACTCTCCGAAATGCAAAACCAAGAAGGCGCATTTGAATTACACTTTCTTGGTTTCAATGATGCTTTTAATAAAAAATTCATTGAATTCGGCAATGCCAACTACAGCACCAACCTGGCCTATATCGATCAAGAAACACTTGTCCAAAAAATTAAAAAAACACCCCAAACCTACCAATCAAAAACCTTCCAAATACAATTCGAAGAAATCACCGAAGCATCTGGCTTCAGTTATCAGTTGTTGACGGAAATCGAATTGAATCATTAAATCATTTTATTACGTTGCTAAATGCAACAAATACTAGGGTTTCTACGTCTTAACTACTTGTACTTACCTTTTTCATGAAAAAACTACTATTTCTCCTTATTCTTTTAGCTATCTCACCACTTTACTTTGGGCAAAATGTCAAGGTCAGTGGGCGTTTGGTAGATACCAGTGGGACAGCCGCCATCAAAGAAGCCAGCATTATGGCAATCCGCTTGCGCGACTCCGTTCTACTCAAGTATACACGCAGTAATCAAAACGGCGAGTTTGTTTTACAAGATCTACCAGTAGACTCTTTTCAAGTAGTCATTGAGCACCGCAACTGGACGCCGCGCAGTGTTTACATCATGGCTTCCAAACAAAAAACAACCTTTGACTTACCAGATATCAGGCTTTTTCCTAAGATTCAAGAGGTCAAAGAAATTGTAGTGACCAAAAATCGAAACGCCATGTATTTCAATGGCGACACGCTGGTTTTTGTCGCTGACTCGTTTAAAGTAGCTGAGAATGCCGTAGTAGAAGACTTACTTAAAAAGCTTCCAGGCATTAAAGTTGAAGATGATGGGTCCTTGACTTCACAAGGCAAAGAGATCAGTAAAGTACTTGTTGATGGCGATGAGTTTTTTGGCTCCGACCCTACCATTGCCACCAAAAACTTGGCTGCTAAAGGGGTAGAATCTGTTCAAGTTTACGAAAAGAAGAACGAGGATGCCGCCGCTGGCGAAGACGACAAAATTCAAGTGCTTGACCTCCGGCTCAAAGAAGAAGCCAAAAAGGGCTACTTCGGTAAGGCATCCGTTGCCACGGACTTCAAACAAGGAGCTGCAGAAAAAGCATTTTATGAAAATGAAGTGCTCTTTAACAAATTCAATAAGTCGCAGAAAATTTCAGTCTTTATGTTGGCTTCCAATACGCCTAAATCTAGTCTTGGCTTTGGAGACATGAATAAATTTGGCCTAGATAATGAACTCAATGACAGCGGTCTGAATTTCTGGGATCGTGATTCAAGGGGTAATAATTCTGGTATCCCTCAAACCCTTAAAACAGGTGTGTATTATACCGATCGCGTATCCAAAAAAGTAAAAATTGGCATGAACTACGCCTATTACCAAAGTGAGCTACAAGCAAATTCAAGTAGCCAGTCACAGTACTTTTTGGCCGATAGCTCGTACTACACCAAAGATTCCTCCAATAATCAATCATTGTCGACATCTCATCGACTCAATATGACCCTGAGCATCGATATCGATTCATTGACCAAGTTGGAAATCAAACCCAACCTACACATTGATGGTGGCGAACAAAACAATACTTCAATTAACGACTTCAGAAACAATAGTTTCAATTCATATTTGCTGACAAACGTCAACAATAACTATGTATCTACCGGATTAACAAGCCGCTCCGAAGCTACCTTGCGAAGAAAATTTGGTAAACCAGACCGCGAACTAGAGGCCAAATATGTACTGAATTACAACCAAAATGCTTCTGACGGTGGACTCGTAACAAACACCACCAATCTTTTCTTAGATACGGTAATTAATCAGCAAAAAAACAATGAAAACATTAGTTCTACGCATTACTCTACCGTCACTTATTCTGAGCCACTTTCCAAGAGCTTGACGCTAATTACAGAATATTTCTTGGAACTTGGTACTTCGGGGCAAAACCGCTATACCTATAATCAGGACCCATTAAGTGGTCAGTTTTCTTTAGTCGATAGTCTTTTCACCAATGACTTTCAAAACAAGCGCTTACAGCAACGTGGAACTGTCTTACTCAACTATAATTACAAGAATCACCAATTTAAAGGTGGAATGGGGTATAGAAATATTCAAATCGCAAACACGAACCAATTTACAGGTGCGGTTATCGATCAAGATATTTCAAATTTCTTGCCGACCTTCTCTTATCAGTTCAAGCCAAGCATGGCTAAAAGAATTAATATCAGGTACAATACGTATTCTGCACCACCAAGTGCCAATGACTTACAGCCTGTAAGAGACAACACCAATCCAAACCGAATCCAAGAAGGTAACCCAGACCTCAAGCCAAACTACCAACATCAAATTAATTTTAACGCCAACGTATGGCAAGCCATGACGGGTCGTTATTTGTGGTCTGGCGGAACTGCTACTTTAACTCAAAATGCTTTTGCAAATAGCACTAGTTTTGATTCTCTAGGACGCACGATTTCCAAAACAATCAATGTGGACGGCAATATGTTTGCAACTGTTTATGCCGGCGGTGGCTATCCTATCTTGAATAGAAAACTCACTTTTGAGCCAAGCATGAACGCGTCATTTATCAGAAATAACAATTTCATTAACGGCGATCTCAATACCACGAGTACCACAACATTAAATGGTTCCTTCTCGATTGAACTGAGTCTAGATAGCTTAGAGATGAGTATCGGAACAGATTACACCTATGTGAATCCGGTCACCACCTTAAATAGTTTTTCAAACCAGCCCTACTCGACTCAAAATTATTTCATGAATGGCGATTGGCGCTTGCCTGCACATTTCCGTTTCAAATGGGAACTCAATTACACCTTGAACAGAGGTCGTGCAGCGGCATTTAACAGAGATTTCTTCATTGTTGATCTCGAGCTTCAAAAAGCTTTCTTGAACAATGAAAACCTCATCTTGGGCTTTTCGATCAATGACCTACTCAATCAAAATATCAACTTACAAAGAACGGTTTCTAGCAACATGATTACCGACAACTACACGCGCATCATTTCGCGTTATTTCTTAGTGAGACTTACTTATAAATTCAATAACAACAAGACCCGTGAAGAAGAATTTCGTATGTGGCATTAGTGCCTTATTGCTCTGTCTTGGCACTTGGGCGCAAACAGAATATATCCATGCCGGAAAAATTACTTTTGAAAGGCGAACAAATCTTGAAAAGCGCTTTACTGACCAGCGCATGAAACGCTTTGTGACCGAAGAAAACAAAATTCGCATCGAACCTTTTTATTTGTATTTCAACGATACTGCTTCCTTGTTTAAGGTTGCTGAAATGAATCAGCCGGAAGAAATGGCTTGGCTTACTACTAAAAATGCGTATGCTCAAAATTTAAAGGAGAGTCAGCAACTCATGATGCTGGCAGTATTTGGTCAAAATGTGTACGTCCAGGACAGCCTCCCGGAGCGCACCTGGAAAATCACGGACAGCAAAAGATCGATTTGTGGTTATGAATGTCGCAAAGCCATTTACCAAAAAAACGACAGCACGCGCCTTTATGCTTGGTATACACCGATGCTGACGCCATCTGTTGGCCCGGAAGGTTTTTGCGGCTTGCCCGGAACTATTTTAGGCCTCGCAACAGAGGATGGTGGTATTGTTTACTTTGCCAAAAAAATTGAACTCATCGAGCCTAAAAAAGAAGAGCTCATGCTTAATCCGGGCAAAAACAAAATATTCACGATCAATGAACTTCGGGCGAAAATTGAGAAAGAATATGGGTCTACGCCATGGGGCAAGCGCCTTTTTGACGATATTTTCCGTTGGTTGTAACCAAACCTTTTGTCCTATTTTCTGTTCTGCTTGAATGAAAACACTCGCTACCTATACCGAGCTTATCGAAAACGCACTTAGCGATTTCAACTTACCGCAACAACCTGCTCAACTATACGATCCGCTTCGTTATTTTCTGAAACTAGGTGGTAAAAGAATGCGACCAATTCTAACGCTTTTGGCAACAGAAGCTTTTGGTAAACAAGCTAAAGATGGCCTTCAAGCTGCGCTCGCTGTTGAGGTTTTTCATAACTTTTCCTTGATTCACGATGACATCATGGATTCCGCACCATTGCGCAGAGGACAACAAACCGTTCACGAAAAATGGAATACCAATATTGCCATACTTTCAGGCGATGTTTTGCTTGTGAAAGCTTATGAATGTCTGGCAAACTATGATGCAGTAACATTCAAAAAACTCTTTACTATTTTTAACCAAACCGCAATTGAAGTTTGTGAAGGACAACAATACGACATGGACTTTGAACAACGCAATGATGTGACTGAAGACGCCTATATTGAAATGATCCGACTCAAAACTTCGGTATTGGTTGGTTGTGCTTTAGAACTCGGGGCAATTGTTGGTGGTGCTGACCACGCTGCTGCGCAACAAATTTATCGCTTCGGAGAACAACTCGGGCTCGCTTTTCAAATCCAAGATGACCTCCTTGATTTATTCGGATCCGAGGCACAAGTTGGAAAGCAAATTGGTGGGGATGTGCTAGCAAATAAAAAAACGTTGCTTTCGATAGCTGCCAAACGTCTGGCAAGCCCCGAAGAAAGATTTATACTCAATAAAATTGAGCAGGTCAATAATGATGCAGAAAAAATTGCCCTAACGCAG
>JBIPMW010000243.1:0-2544 GCA_044376455.1 Crocinitomicaceae bacterium
TGCAACACCATTTGGTCATCCAAAATAGGAGGGAGCACTATTTTTGAGAAGGCAGCGTTCGCCGTCAGCAAAAGGACAAGAAGACTAAGAAATCGCATCATTGGTAGGGTAAAATTACATAAAGTCAAGAATACAGCACGCAGCCCCGCCGATTGAAAAACTATTTTTAAATTTGATATCTAAACCATTCAAATCCTTCGATCTATTTTGTTACGTCGTTTGTTCAACATGGAAATCGCTGAAAACCGTGTCTTCGGCCTCGATATCCTGCGATTTATTGCCATTTTCATGGTGCTTTTGGGGCACAGCCTCATCCTCACACCTCCTTCAGTCAAAAAAGTAGTCAATCCGTTTTTGTACGATGGGGTCGCAATTTTCTTTGTACTCAGTGGCTTTCTGATCGGGGGCATTTTGCTTAAGGTGCTCAATAAATCTGCGGCAACTTGGTCGGGTTTGCTCGATTTCTGGAAGCGCCGCTGGATGCGAACTTTACCAGTCTATCTTTTTGTGCTGCTTTACCTCTTGATCTATACTGGCTTGGTCTTACCTGAGAAATTCCCCGCAGAGTGGTATCGCTTTTTCTTCTTTATTCAGAATATTTTTGGCCATCACCGCCCTGGTTTCTTTGCCGAAGCCTGGAGTCTCAGCATTGAAGAATGGTTTTATTTATCGGTGCCATTTTTCATCTTTAGCGCCCTTATTTTCTTCAAAACTTCTACCAAACAGACCATTTTAGCCGTGAGCTTGATCATGATGGGCTTGATTACCTGGTATCGCTATCATTTATATTACCAATACGGTTTACCAACAAACCCTAATCCCTTGCAAATCAAGGAGTTTCAAAACTTCCTGAACACAGAAATTGAATACCAAGTTATTCCGCGCCTAGACTCCATCATGTATGGCGTTTTGGCTGCTTACATTGCTTTTTATTACCCCAAAGCTTGGGTTACTAAATGGAATTTTCCTTTTCTTTTGGTAGGGATTTTCATTTTGTTTTATACAAAATTCCACATGGGTAAATCTATCGGGCCCTTCAACAATATTTGGTGTCCGAGTTTGAAGTCCCTTGCCGTATTTTTGATGTTGCCTTTTCTTTCTAACCTGAAAAAGGGCCTCGGAAAATGGACCAAATGGGTGACTTTCTTTAGCCTCATTTCATATTCCATGTATCTGATCAACCTCAATGTCGTGATCATCACCATTATCAAGCAGACCATCCATGGCAACTACAGCTCCAAGAAATTCATTCCTACTGAAAATTGGATCCTCGATTACGCCATTTTCTGGATACTGACTATCGGTATTTCCTTTGTGCTATACCAACTTATTGAGGTGCCGTTTATGAAGCTGCGCGATACCAAAAAGAAGGCCTGATATGCAAACCAAACTGGCAAAATATTTACTGCTATTGGTTTTTATTTTGGCTGGATTTTGGGCCGCAGGCCGTTTTCAGGGCCAGCGCAAAAGCGTGTATTTTTTTGCCGGAGCAGACGAGCGCATCCGTAAAGTGGGACGTTTTTTTGATGGCGCAGATGGCCAGCCACAGGTCTATGCCCCGGGTGCTTACCTTGAATTTTCTTTTTCTGGCCCAAACTGTGAAGTCTTGCTCGAGGACGAACAACGCTTTGGGCGCCACCACAATTTCATCGTCTATCAAATTGACCAACAAGCGCCCGTGCGCCTTGAGTTAACGCGCAAATTCAATCGCATCATACTCAAAGGAGGTAAGGGCAATAAAGCACACATGGTGCGTATTTGTAAGGCCACGGAAGCCGCTATTGGGTACATCCGCTTGGTTGGTCTGCGCTGCGAAAAGCTGCATGTCATCAAGGCGCCTTCAGTGCTCTTTGAATTCATCGGGGACTCCATTACTTGTGGCAATGGTGCCGATGATTCAAAAGTACCTTTTGGCGAGGGCCCGTGGTATGCCTATCACAATGCTTATGAAAGCTACGGACCTTTACTTTGCCGCGAACTCGGTGCCGATTGGCAGCTCAGTGCGGTCTCGGGTATTGGCCTGCGCTCAAGTTGCTGTGGCCTGCGCTATCAGATGCCACAGGTTTATGGCTTTGTAGGTTTCAATGCCTACAAACAACCTTGGCCGCTGGCCCAACGCCGCCAGCCCAACTGTATCTTCGTAACGCTCGGACAAAATGACAAACTCAAGGAAGCCAATAGCTACGAAGCCGCTTACTATCAATTTTTAACGCAGCTGAGAAACTTCTATCCAAAAGCCACCCTCATTTGCTGCAACAGCCCCATGGCCACCCTCACTGAAAAAGCCTTGCAAAACCAAAGTATTCAGCGCGTCCTACATCAATTTCGCCGCACCTATGACGCCAACATCCATTTCTTTGCCTACCGCGGTATCTATCGTTCAGGCCACGACAAGCACCCTACCTTGGCCCAACATCGCCTCATGAAAAACGAGTTGTTGGGGTTTGTGAAAATCCTAATTCAAAGAGAAAATTAATTTGCTTTCAAGTCGAACGCCTAAGTTTTATTAAAAAATAAATTTCATCATTACAATCACCTCATTAC
>JBIPMW010000335.1:0-2530 GCA_044376455.1 Crocinitomicaceae bacterium
AATAGCCGTTCTCTGCACTTCTTCTTGGGTGCATGGCCGGTAATCGGTATCTGGTTTACGGCAATGGGTGTTAGCACCATGGCGTTTAACCTCAACGGTTTCAACTTCAACCAGTCGATTCTCGATTCTCAAGGTCGTGTAATTGGTACTTGGGCCGATGTGTTAAACCGCGCTGGTATCGGTATGGAAGTAATGCACGAGCGTAATGCACATAACTTCCCCTTAGACTTAGCTAGTGGCCAACAGGCTCCTGTGGCTCTGATTGCTCCTGCTATCAATGGTTAATTCCTAGTCTGAACGAAAAGGCACTCCTGCGAGGGGGTGCTTTTTTGTGGCCAAATATTTTATGGTGTGTCTAGCATAGGTTATTCATCTGGCGAGTTTAGCTTCGGGGAGTAACAATTAAGCTAAACGGCGCTTAACCTCCATGATCCAATAGCTATAACCCTTTTGGAGTCTATATCGGTGATCCGAAGTAAAAGCCGTTTAGCTTATCATTCAACCGCTCTTATCGATAACCGTCTTCTTTTTAATTGTCTTCTGGTTGACAGCCGATTAACTCGGTTTTGCGAGGCGTAGCTTACGAGCATCACAGAGCCTAAGATTGCTCAAAATATCTTGATTTCCGCTTTATTCAGTCACCATTGTGCTAAAGCTCCAGTAAGGGCTGAATAATCTTTGCTCTCAAAGCGCATCAACCTGACGCAAGAAAAATTGATTTTTGTAAATAATAATTTCAACTCGCTCGCTACTAGCATAGGATAGAAACGTCCGATTTATAGGATGGGGATGATGAAAGACAGTTCTATATTCCGACGTTTCCCACAAGTATTCGCCGGTTTGTCGGTGCTATCGATCGCTCTCGTCTTGAGTTCCTGGATAGCGGCGCGCTCCCTCTTAGCAGTGAGACGGGCCAGCGATGTTTTTGTCGTGACTGGTTCGGCAAAAAGGGCGATTACATCCGATTATATTCTCTGGCGTTTATCGGTTTCCAGTCAACAACCCACCGCCCGCGAAGCCTACCGCGATCTGATCCGGCAAACCGAGCGGATACGAGCTTATCTCAAAGAAAAACAAGTTCCCGACGACGCAATCACCACCAACGCGATCGAGACGATGGCGATTCCCGAAGTAACAGCTAACGGCCAGGAAACCGGGCAAATTCTCGCCTATCGCCTCACCCAACGCTTCGAGATCCGAGCGGGGGATGTGGCCCGTTACACGGAACTTTCTCGGCAGGTAACGGAATTGATCGAGGAGGGAATTAACCTCGTCTCCGAACCCCCCCAATACCTTTACACCCAACTCGATAAGCTGCGGGTGGAAATGGTGGCGGCAGCGACCAAGGATGCGAGAGCCAGAGCCGAAGCGATCGCCAGTAGTACCGGCAGTCGGGTGGGAAGGGTGCGCGATGCGAAAACGGGAGTTTTTCAGATCACCTCGCGCAATTCCACTGACGTGAGCGATTCGGGAATTTACGACACCTCCTCGCTCGACAAAGATATTACCGCGGTCGTTTCGGTGACGTTCGGGATCGAGTGAATTACAACACAATCTTTACCGAAAACTTGGGTTTAAACCCCCGCCCTCTGCTACGCTAAAGGGCTGTTTTTAGATAATGGGTTGTCAGTTTAATATTTAATCTGTTAGAATAAGTTTATTCTTGAAATTTTAGCGTAAATGTTTGTCCTAGAGTTTAAGGTTGAGGCTAAATTAAAACAATATCAGGCTATAGACGATGCTATCCGCACCGCCCAATTCATCCGCAATAAATGCTTAAGGTATTGGATGGACAACAAAGGTGTAAACAATTATGATCTATCAGCTTATTGTCGAGTTTTAGCCCATGACTTTAAATTTGCTGGTCAATTAAATTCTCAGGCAAGGCAAGCATCGGCTGAAAAGGCATGGTCTTCTATTTCCCGTTTCTTTGACAACTGTAAGCAGAAGGTAATCGGGAAAAAAGGGTATCCACGGTTGAAAAAGTTTTCTCGCTCGGTTGAATATAAAACAACAGGATGGAAGCTGATTAATCCTAAAGCTATTCACTTTAGCGATCAAAAGGGGATTGGAACACTTAAACTAAAAGGCACTTGGGATTTAGGATACTTTCAGTAGTCTGACATTAAGCGAGTTAGATTAGTTCGTAAAGCCGACGGCTATTATTGTCAATTTGTTCTTTCTTGTGACGTTAAAGAAGATGTTAAGCCATCAGGTAAGTGTATCGGACTAGATGTGGGATTAGCTTCTTTCTATACAGATAACAATGGCAACAAGGTTGATAATCCTAAATTTTTGAAAAAGTCCGAGAAAAGATTAAAACGACTTCAAAGACGATTATCTAAAAAGAAAAAGGGAAGTAAAAATCGTCAAAAAGCTAGACAAAGATTAGCTAAAGCTCACCTTAAAGTAAATAGGCAACGTAAAGACTTTGCTGTGAAATTAGCAAGGTGCGTAGTTCACTCTAGCGATGTGATAGCCTACGAGGATTTAAGAGTTAAGAACTTAGTCAAGAATCATTGTCTAGCTA
>JBIPMW010000102.1:0-6695 GCA_044376455.1 Crocinitomicaceae bacterium
AATTTACTTCAGACAAACCTTAGCTTCAACTTCACCTCTATCAATAACCAAGTGGTAAGCGTTCCTACCGGAGTTGAGTACATCCCTGGCGCTAGTTTTAGCGTAGGTGGCGATGTTGCTACACGCTTCCAGGCAGGCTATGAAATTGGCTATTTCTTTGGTTACCAGACAGCCGGTGTTTTCCAAACGCAAGAGGAAATTGACAACGCTACAGTTGTACAAGAAGGTGCGCAACCAGGAGACCTCATTTTTGTGGACCAAAATGGAGACGGAAAAATTAATTTCTCTGACGACTCAGACAAAACTTACCTTGGTTCTGCTATCCCTGATTTCACAATGGGTTTTGCTTTCAATTTCAAAATCAAAAGCTTTGACCTTTCTGGAAACGTATATGCTGCTATAGGGCAAGAAATTATCCGCAACTATGAGCGTCAGCAACCATATGCCAACCAATTGGCTTATGTAATTGACCGCTGGACTGGCCCGGGTTCTACCAACGAACACCCAAGACTTACAACTGGCGCAACCAACAACAACCTCTTCTCAGATTACTTTGTCGAGGATGGCTCATTTGCTAGACTTAGAAACATACAGTTTGGCTACACTTTGCCTAAAAATGCTGCAAAGAAAATCCACGTTGAAACCTTGCGTGTTTATGTTGCAGCAAACAATATCCTGACCCTTACAAGATACATGGGCTTTGATCCAGATTTAGGATCATCAAATGTATTGTCTGCTGGTGTTGACTACGGAATGTACCCTCAAGCCCGCTCAATCATGAGTGGTATTCAAATCAAATTTTAAGCTGAAAGTCATGAAAAAACTGATCTTTACCTTAGCTACGTTGGCAACAATATTCATGTTGCCGTCATGTGAAAAATTTCTTTCTGTTGACCCGCCTTATGCACAAGACGCAGAAAATTTCTTTCAAACTCCTGAAGACTTCGAACGCGCATTAGTTGGAGCTTATGATCTATTACAAAGTTCTTTTCTGACACTTTGGATTGGTGAAATTGCGTCAGACAACGCCATTGCAGGTGGTGAAAGCGTGAACGACAGCAAGGGTTTACACGACATTGATAACATGACACACGGAGGTGTAAATGTTGAATTACGCAATGTTTTACGCTGGAATTACACTGGTATCACTCGTGCCAATTACATCCTTGAACACAAAGACAACATTGACTTTCCAAGAAAAGCACACATTCTTGCCGAGGCGAAGTTTTTACGTGCCTATTATTACTTTGAATTGGTGAAGTTCTTTGGCGATGTTCCATTGATCATTGATAAGCGCATTGGTATTGAAGAGGCAAGAACAATCCCTCGTTCACCAAAAGCTGATGTCTATGCGCAAATCGAAGCAGATTTGATCGCTGCCGCTGCCGTATTGAACCCCGTGGCTGCTCAAAAAGGAAGAGCAACGCGCGGTGCTGCCAAAGCTTTACTCGGAAAAGTTTATTTGTATCAAAACAAATTTACTGAGGCTGCTGCCATATTTGACGAAATCATCGATTCAGGGCAATATAGCTTGTATCCTGACTACAGTCAATTATTCAGCGTCGCTGCTGAAAATAGTTCCGAAACAATTTTTGATGTAGAATATACCGGTGCTGAAGGTGGAAGCTATGGCTGCCTCATTTGTTTAGAAGGCAACGCTGCAGTCGGTTTCCAAGGAATCAGACAGTACAATGGCCCTGTTTACGGCGATGGAAACTCTTATAATTTACCAACGCCCGAGCTCTACGCTGCCTTTTCTCCTATTGACCCACGCAGAGCGGCTACTGTTCTTGACATTGAAGCATTCATTGCCGCACAACCAAATCCAGGGCAAATTACTTACGCCATCGGAGCTGGTGGACACACCGGATATTACAACAACAAATACATCAAAAAACAAGGTGAAATTGGTTTACCAGACAACGACCTCACGAGCCCTGTAAATTACCGCGTTTTGCGTTATGCCGATGTCTTGTTAATGGCTGCTGAAGCACATTACCAACTTGGCAACCCAAGCCGTGCAACTGCTTTAGTGAATCAAATTCGACAGCGCGCGGGTATTCCTGGGGCATCAGTAAACAACATTGAAAAAGTTTACAATGAAAGAAGATTAGAGCTTTCAGGAGAAGGTTTGCGCTTTTTTGACCTCATACGTACAGGTCAAGCCGCACAATATATCCCTGGATTTGTTGTTGGTAAGCACGAAGTATTTCCAATTCCGCAAGTTGAAATTGATTTGGCAGGAGGTAATTGGAGCCAAAACCCAGGTTATTAATCTTTAGAAGAAATTAAAAGCCATGAAAAACTTAATTTTAAGCATATTGACAATTGCACTCGGGTTAGCTGCATGTCAAAAATACGAGCCTACCCTCGGGCCAGCGCCAAGTCAAGCAGATGCAGAATTTATAATGAACCCCTCTGCAGCTAATGCAAACATCATCGAATTGAGTGCAAATAACCCTGACATCCAATGCGTCTGGGATTTTGGAAATGGCTCAAAAGCACAAGGGCCAAATGTTACGGCAACATATCCTTATGCAGGTACCTATACCATTAAACTCACTGTTTTTGCAAAAGGAGGAAGCCGTAGTTCAAGTAAACAAGTAACCATCGCTAATGACGACTTCACGCTTTTGAACAATCCTTACTATACTTTGCTAACCGGAGGCGTTAATGGCCCTGGATACAAAGTTTGGGTTGTTGACTCAAGCGCATCAGGACACATGGGTGTTGGGCCAGACCCAGAAAGCCCCCTTGGGCCAACTCCTGAATGGTGGGCCGCTGGACCTAATGAGAAGCCAGGTTGCGGACTTTACAATGACCAATATGTCTTTCATTTGAATGGGTTCAAATTTGATATGATTACAAACGGAGACGTTTACCTGCACAATTCATTAGCCGCTTCTTTCCCTGGATCTTATCAAAATTTAGGCGATTTTACGGCTCCTTACGACGATCAAATGAATGAAAGTTGGTTGTTAACCGAGGGTACTGAAACCACCATTACGATTTCAAATAATGCTTTTATGGGCTTCTTTACGGGTCCTAAAGTTTACAGAATTCTGAGTGCAACAGACTCGACATTACATTTACAGTACGGCCATCATGCTGGTGGTTTAAAGTGGTACCTAAAGTTAAAAACGCTTTAAACAAAGAACTATGAAAATGATGCTATTCCTTATCTTGAGTATCGGTTTAATTTCGTGTGAGCCAGACGTTGTTAAACCAGCGGGCAAACCGAGTAATTTACAAACGCAACTCACCGTCACCAATGGTGAAGTACACGTACAAGCCACTGCCGACAGCACTAATTTCTATACCATCACCTTCTTTGACAACAACGACACCATCACCGTTGAAAGCACTACGGGTGAAGCTGTACACGTCTTTAATGCAAGCGGGACCTATAAAATAAGCACCAGGGCGCATGTCATGCAAAATGATTTCATTGAACTCAATGAAGAAGTACTCATCGAAATAAGTACCGGAAACACTGGCGCGCCAACCTCTGGTTATATTAGCCCTTTGAGCTATCCAAATTACACACTGGTATGGAGCGATGAATTCAATGGATCGGGTCTTTCCTCTAACTGGACTTACGACATTGGAACAGGTAGCTGGGGCTGGGGTAACAACGAGCTACAATACTACAAACAAGATAACGCTGTTGTTGCCGATGGCATCCTGACCATTACTGCCAAAAATGAAACATTCAACACCTCTAATTATACATCTAGTCGTATCAAAACCCAAGGCCTCAAATCTTGGAAATATGGCCGTATTGATGTCAGAGCAGCACTGCCATATGGGCAGGGGATCTGGCCAGCGATTTGGATGCTTGGAGACAACATCACCACAGCAGGTTGGCCGGCTTGTGGTGAGATAGACATCATGGAACTCATTGGTGGTGCAGGTGCCAATGACAGAACCGTACATGGTACCGTTCACTGGAGCAATAATGGGTCTCATGCCCAATATGGAGGAAGCAAAACACTAACATCAGGAAAATTTGCCGATAATTTTCATGTATTCTCTATTGTGTGGGATGAAAATTCCATTCATTGGCTACTAGACAACGTCCAATACCACACAATTGATACAAGCCCGGCTGAAATGAGCGAATTCCGTGAGAAATTCTTTATTATTCTTAACGTAGCCGTCGGTGGCAACTGGCCTGGTTCTCCTGATGCAACCACTACTTTCCCACAAAAAATGTTTGTAGATTACGTTCGCGTATTTCAATAAATAAACTCACATGAAAGCCCTGTATTCCCTGTTAGTATTGTTGGTCCTGTTTGGATTCAACAGTGCTGAAAAACTCTACTTTGCTAACCCTACTGATCAAGATATAGAGGCGCTCATTGCCAATATGACTATCGAAGAAAAGGTGGGGCAAACTTGTCAGATTACCCTAGACGCGATTCACAAAGCAGATGACAAAGGAGGGGCGCTCATACCAGAACAAGTTGATCCAAACAAACTTAAAGAAGCAATAGAAGTTTATCATGTTGGCTCAATTCTAAATGTAGGTTGGCATACGCTCAATATGGATGAATGGATTTCCATCATGAATTCCGTACACACTCCTTACATGAGCAAGCAAACGAATATTCCAATTCTTTATGGAATTGATGCCATCCATGGGGTAAACTATACGGTTGGCGGAACACTTTTTCCTCAAGAAATCGGTTTGGCAGCAACCTGGAATCCAGCACTCGCGGAAAGAATGGGGCAAATTACTGCCTATGAATGTCGTGCTTCCGGTATACCTTGGAATTTTTCTCCAGTACTAGACTTAGGGCGTCAGCCTTTGTGGTCAAGGCATTTTGAAACATTGGGTGAAGATCCAGTGCTGGGAACCCAAATGGGGGCTGCGCTCGTAAGAGGATATCAAGGGGGCGGTAAAGCAGTTGACGAATTTCATGTGGCTGCTTGTTTGAAGCACTTTGTTGGTTATAGTGCTAGCTTCAGTGGCCGCGACCGCACACCTGCTTTTATTCCAGAAAAATATATGCAAGAATTGTATTTGCCTGCATTCAAAGAAGCGGTTGCTCAAGGAGCGCTCACCCTGATGATCAATTCAGGTGTTGTCAACGGTATTCCAGGACATGCAAATTATCAACTCTTGACCCAAACACTCAAAAAAGACTGGGGCTTCAAGGGTTTTGTGGTTTCTGACTGGGAAGACTTCATTATGTTGCATACGGTACACAAAACAGCGCCATCCATAGCTGAAGCAGCTGTGCAAGCATTCAATGCAGGTGTAGACATGAGTATGGTGCCATCTAATCCGCAGTACAAAACATATTGCCAAGACATGGTCGCCGCTGTAAAAAGTGGTCAAATCAGTATGGCAAGACTCGATGACGCCGTCAGAAGAATTTTATACGTCAAAAAGCAATTAGGTTTGTTTGGAAATCCACTACCTAATTTTGATCAATACCCATTATTTGGCTCCGAAGATCACAAAAAAGCAGCGAAGCAAGCAGCCCTTGAATCCATCACTTTACTGAAAAACGATGGCGCTACGCTTCCACTTCAGGACAATAAGCGCATTTTAGTGGCCGGGCCGGGTGCAGCAAGTATCAACATGCTCAATGGTGCCTGGACACACACTTGGCAAGGTCTTGATACGAGCTTCAATACTCAGGGGGTTTTGAATATTTATCAAGCTCTCCAATCCCAATTACCTGGCACTGCCTTTAGCTATGCGAAAGGGGTTGAACTCTATTTAGAAAAAGATTTTGAAGCGTCAAAGTTTGTCAATCTAGAAGCCTACAAAAAAGCCCTCAAGAAAAACGACATTATTGTTATTTGTGTAGGAGAATTGCCTTCGACAGAAAAGCCAGGCGATATCCGCAGCCTTCAGCTCGATGAAAAACAAAAAGAATTAGTACGCTTGGCAAAGGCCGCAAAGAAAAAAGTTGTTTTGGTGCTTCTTGAGGCCAGACCACGCATCATTAATGACATCGAACCACTCTGTGACGCCATTGTGCAAGCATATTTACCAGGTGATCAAGGAGGTCTTGCCCTCAGTGAACTCTTGACCGGAAAAGCGGACTTCAGCGGACGCCTGCCTTATACCTACCCTCGTTATGACGGCGTGATAGAATTCTATGATCACCCTGGAAGCGTGGCTCGTGCCAAATCTGGGCAATTTACTGCCTACAACCCTCAATGGGATTTCGGCTTTGGTTTGTCGTATAATTACGCACAAATTAGCAATGTTCAGTTTGTCAACAAAAATGACGCGACAGGGAATTTTTCGGTTTCCGTAACAGTTCAAAATGAAACCAAGCAAGCAACCAAAACTGTCGTTCCGGTTTATATAAGCGATCTTTATGCCTCAACGACACCTGAATTAAAAAGACTGATTGGCTTCAATAAAATTACCCTGAATCCAGGCGAAACCAAAACGATTATCTTCAAGTTTAGCGCAAATGACCTCAAGCGCATTGCTTCCGATGGCAAATGGCGTGCTGAAAAAGGAACTTTTGAGATCAAAATTGCTGACCAAACGCTTACTTTTGACTTGAGCAACGATATTGATTTTTAAAGCTTTAGCAGAGATTTTTTTGCTTATTGTATTTTTTACTATATTTAACCCAAACTTTCTAAATTAGAAACTCTAAAACCCCTAAAAATTAACAACATGAAAAAACTGTACTTTTTACTTTTTGCCCCTATCTTGAGCT
>JBIPMW010000439.1:0-2520 GCA_044376455.1 Crocinitomicaceae bacterium
AGCGCTACCGCAAGATGACTGGCCGGAACACTTGGCGCAATACAAGGCGGCAACGCTCGATTACGTTCCAGATGAGCTTGATGACATCGTTTCCCAGTATCAATATCGGGACCGGCTGCGCTATCTGGTAAAGACCGAGAAGGCTGAACGGGCTAAGTCGTTCCGGGTCTATGAAGCCTTGATCGCTCAGATTCCCGAGGCGGAGCGTGATACCCTTATCGGTGCGGCGATTAGCCGCGCAAGCCAACAGGCAGGCTAAAGATGCCTAACCCTGAGTTAGACAAATACGTTCGAAACTCTGCAAATAGGAAAGTTATGAACAACATTAAGTTTGATTTGACGATTGACGAAGCCAACTTGGTTCTGATGGCTCTTGCTAAGCAGCCGTTTGAGCAGGTCGTGGGTTTGATGAACAAGCTTCAAGGGCAGGCAAAAGACCAACTTCCCCAGCAGGGTCAACCGCCGGGACCGAACCTCCAAGCCGTTAAGTAGTTAGATGCTCGGCCTTGCTCCCATATCGTCAACTCCGTTTAGCTCATTACTCGGGCTAATATTTAACGCTTCGGTGTCCGAGGCGGCGAGTGGGAGTGAGGCTGTTGCTACCGCCAACAATACTTTTAATCCAGCAATCGCTGAAAGCGCGGTCGGGACGGATACTGCCTTAGCCCTTCAGGAGTTAGGGTCTGCGGTTGCTGAGTCGGCCACTGCGACCGATACCGTCATCTCTATTGCTGACTTCGTGGCAAGCGTTACGGAGTCGGTTACTTCGTACGATGTCATAAGCGCCTCGCAGGTCTTTGTTACTAACTTTGCCTCGGCAGCTACCGCATCGGAGACCGTATCCGCTAGACAATCTTTTGTATCCGTCTTTGTTGACTCTGCTATTGCCACGGATGCAACGGCCTCGGCGGGGACATTTAATACAAACGTTTCGGAGGTTGCTGCCGGGTCTGAGACTGTCTCTGCCTTGCAGGGGTTCAACGCCCAAATTAGCGAGTCCAGCACGGCATCGGACCTCCTTGCCACACAGGGCATCTTTAACGCAGCGCTTGCCGAACTGGTACTGGCTCAGGACTTCATCTCGACCCGGATGATCTTCATTGCCGCGTTTGCTGATAGCGCGGTTGCGGTCGATGTTATAGCTGGTAATTTCCTTTGGAATCCGGTAGATGACAGCCAAGGCTCAACGTGGCAAACTGTGGACGATTCTCAAACTGGGGCTTGGAACCCGGTAAACGACGCCCAGACTACAAGTTGGTCCGCTGTGAATGATGCACAGGGTTCTAGCTGGAGTCCCGTGGACGACTCGCAAACAACAACGTGGGTTGATCTGGATCCTGACGGCTGATGCCGTTTTGTAGGGGTAAATAATGACTACTTATAGTTCCAATCTTGGCATCGAACTTATCGGTACTGGCGAGCAGTCCGGTACTTGGGGCGTTACTACTAACACTAATCTTGGCACCCTGCTTGAGCAGTCGATTGCCGGTTATGTGACCCAAGCCGTTACGGACAGTGCTTCGCCCACCATCCTGACGATTCCGAACGGTGCTACCGGCGTAGCCCGTAATATGTATATCGAGTTGACCGGCGCTCTGACGGCAGCAAGAACTGTCGAAGTCCCGACCAACAAGAAACTGTATTTTATTTACAACAACACCACGGGCGGTTTTGCGGTCACGGTCAAAGTGACGGGTCAGACGGGTGTTTCGGTTGCCAACGGGGTCAAGACGATCCTCGTATGTAACGGTACCGACGTTGTTGTAGCTACGACTTTGGTGGGTCCGACCGGTCCGACTGGTCCGACTGGTCCGACTGGTCCGATTGGTTTAACTGGTCCGACAGGTCCAACTGGTCCGACTGGTCCGACAGGTGCTACTGGTACTGCCGCGACGATTTCTGTAGGTACGACTACCACTAGCCCTGCTGGTGGTTCTGCATCTGTATCTAACTCGGGCACCTCATCCGCCGCTGTATTTAATTTCACGATTCCGACCGGCCCCACAGGTCCAACTGGTCCGACTGGTCCAACTGGTCCGATTGGTTTAACTGGTCCGACTGGTCCTACGGGCGCAGCCTCTACTGTGCCGGGTCCTCCGGGTCCGACTGGTCCGCAAGGTGCTACGGGTCCGACTGGTTCGGCAGCAACTATTACTCTTGGCACGGTAACGACTGGCACTGCGGGTAGCCCCGCTGCGATCACCAATTCGGGCACAACTTCTGCTGCGGTATTTAACTTTACCCTTCCGACTGGTCCAACCGGCCCGACTGGTCCAACTGGATTAACGGGTCCAACAGGTCCGACTGGCCCTGCCTCAACTGTTGCTGGCCCTCCGGGCCCTCCGGGTCCAACTGGTGCTACTGGTGCAACGGGTCCGACTGGCCCTGCCTCGACTGTTCCCGGTCCTCCGGGTCCAACTGGTCCTACGGGTTTAACTGGTCCGACTGGTCCGGCTGGTTCTGCTGGCCCTCCGGGCCCAACTGGTCCTCAAGGTTTGACTGGCGCTACCGGTCCTACGG
>JBIPMW010000082.1:0-8239 GCA_044376455.1 Crocinitomicaceae bacterium
TTGATGCCGCGACTTTTAGGAAGTTGATCTGTAAAAGCTTTTTGTGGGTCATGGCAACTGGCACAAGCAATTGTGCCATCTATGGATAACCTTTTGTCAAAAAATAATTGCCGTCCTAAAGCAATTTTTGCCAAAGATTGGGGATTGTCTATTGGTGTAGGGACAGCTAAACTTGCATTGAAATCTTGTCCAGAACTACAACGCAGGATGAGAAATCCTAGAATGATTATTGCAGCAAGAAATGCAAAGAGTTTACTCATTTAGATAAAAATCCGGAGGGTTTTATTGCCTTTTTGCGTACTAATTTTAAGTAGGTAAAGCCCTTTTGGCAAGGTGCTAGTGTTCATTAAAAAGCTATCTTTTACAATGGTTTGGGATACAATAATGCGTCCTTGTGCATCGATGCATTCAACCAAAGTAAGTTGGTTATTTGAAAGCCCTTGAATTTGAATTTCAGTATTGGTTTGACTGCATTTAATGAAATCGGGTTGCTTATCAGCGAGTGAAGCCTCGGCATCAAGCGTAAAAACTTCTTGACTCAAGACATTTTGCATGATTGTGAGATTCAAGCCTGTTTCGTCGTGCTGCACTCCAGCACTTGCTAGGGTGATATTATTGAGCCAACGATCAACATGACAGTTGAGGTGTAGGTCTGTTTGATTTGTTAAATCCGTTTGAATGACGGGCAAAGAAACCATTTGCTGATTGTTATTGCCGAGGTTGTGCAATTCAAAATAACTATTGGGAATGTTATCGTTATTGGAGTCAGCTTTTCCACCGACAATCATGTGCATGTAACCAAAAGACCAGCCCCAATACATAGAAGGCATTTGAAAGCTTAACGGATGTGTCTCTGGATAGGTCGAAATGTCTTGCGCCAATGCCCCACTTTGCGTGTTGTATCTTTTAGGGACACCAATCATAAAACTTATCGAATCAATTTGATTGACATCGAGATAACCTAAATAGATATTGAAATTTGTAGGTGTAACCAACCAAATGCCCGTTTGCAAATCAGTACTTTGTCCGTTATCGTGAAACAACTGAACGGCTGATAAATAATAATTGAAGTGTTCAATTTCAATGACCACGCCATCATTGCCCGTATAATTTTGAAGTAATTGAAAATCTTGGTTGCCAAATTTAGGTGCAAGGCTCAAGAAGACATTTTTTTGAGCAAAGGCAAAGCTGAAATTCAATATAAATAAGAGGCGAAAAATGTGCTTCATCAGTTCGGTTTTTTGAAGATGTATAAGATTTCACTGTCCATTAAACGGAACTGATCAATTTGGGTTTTGGAGTAGTGTTGATGAAAATCAAATATTTGGGTTTGAAAACCTACAGACTCAAGGTATGATGGATAGTCTTTGCCAAATAAACGTACGTGGTCTTTTTGCCAAAAGTGTTTTTCGCGCTCGGCTGGGCTTGTGATACTAGCGTTTTCATAGGTTTGCTCACGGCTAAAATCTTGAGGCACTTGCATGATGGCCCATCCGCCAGGCTTCATGACCCTAAAGAGTTCTGACATACATTGTTTGGGATCAGTTACGTGTTCCATAACATGATTGCAGAAAACAACATCAAAACGCCCGTTTTCAAGCGGAATACTGTGCAGGTCAAAGTGCATGTCGGCAATTGGAGAGACGAGGTCAGCAGTTAGATAATTTAAGTTTTTTTGGGCCTTGAAACGATCGATGAAACACTGTTCTGGTGCAATATGAAGTACAGAGAGGTTTGTAGTAGTAAAAAAATCGCTGTGCTCTTTGAGGTAAAGCCACATTAATCGGTGTCGCTCGAGTGTGAGGTCATGGGGGCACAAGACGTTTTCACGGTGCGCGACCTCTGAACCATACGATAAAAACTTAGAAAACGATTTTTCACAAACAGGGCAACTCACGGCAGATCCTTTGTATAAAACGGGAGCCACCAACCGAAAAAGGTAACTCAGCCGAATGAGCAAAGGTCTTGGGAGCTTATTGAGGAGATATTTATATAGTTTCTTCACGTACCAAAGTTAAACTTTTCAAAAGAGAATATCGCTACTTTTGTAGCAAATCATGCTATGAAAATCAAGCCTTTATTCTTCTTTTTATTCATCTTTATGAATCTAGATTTACTTGCACAAGAACCAGTTGCACCAAAAATTGATCACATCTTAGAAAAACATGGCCACCAGCGCCAAGATCCTTACTATTGGATGCGTGAACGCGACAGCGCTCCAGTATTAAAATATCTTCAAGAAGAAAACGCGTATGCAGCGGCATATTTCAAAGCGCTTGATCCGCTTGTCAATAGCTTACTCAATGAATTTGAAGCGCGCATTGACCCCAATGAAACCAGTGCACCTTACGTTTTGAATGGTTATCAATATCAAAACCGCAATGTTGAGGGCCTAGACTATCAGCAAATTTACCGTTACGAGTTGGATGGTAAGGCGGTCTTGTTTTTTGATGAAAACGAGCGCGCCAAAGGCAAGTCTTTTTATGAATTAGCGGCTTGGGCGCCTTCGCCAAATAATCAAATTTTAGCGGTGAGTGAAGATTTCATAGGTAGAAGAAAATATGAAATCAGGTTTAGATCGAAGGGTAAATACTTGAAAGATGTTTTGACAGAAACGAGTGGAAGCATCGTTTGGGCCAACGACAATCAAACTGTATATTATACCAAAAAAGACCCTGAAACCCTCCGTGAATACTTGGTTTACAGACATCAAATAGGCGCCCCACAAAGTGCAGACGAACTCATTTACGAAGAGAAGGATGATAAATTCAGTGTAGGAATTGGCAAAACGCTCACCAATGCATTTGTGCTTATTTATAGCTATAGTTCTACCACTTCGGAAGTCCAATTGATTGATGCCAATCAAGCAAAGGCAAAAGCGCAATTATTTTTAGCGCGCCGTGCGGGACATATCTATGAAGTAGAACATCATGATAAAGGATTCTTTATTTTAAGTAATGACAACGCAATTAATAACCGCGTCTTGTTTTCCAATCAAATTCCGACAAGTATTGCGAGTTGTGAAGAATTTGTTGCACACAACCCGAAAGTCCTTATTGAAGGATTGAGTGTTTTTAAATCACATCTATTATTAGAGGAAAGAGACAACGGCTTGCTCAAACTCAAACTCAAAGACATTTCGAGTGCTCAAGAAAAGTACATCAATGTTGCTGGTGAAACTTACTATTTAGGTTTGGCCCTGAATGACGACTACAAAGCATCTAAAGTTTATTATGTAGTCAATTCCTTAACTACGCCATCTCGGGTTTACACCTATGACCTCAATAGCAATGCGCAAGAAATTTTCTTTGAGAAAAAACTCAAAGATCCTCAATTTAACCCTGAAAATTACGAATCACAAAGGGTTTGGGCAACAGCAAATGATGGCACGAAAATACCCGTAAGTATCGTTTACAAAAAAGGAACAGTATTGTCAAAAGCACCGTTGTTATTATATGGTTATGGATCTTATGGCTACACTATTCCGGATATTTTTAGTCCTACCAGGATTTCCTTACTAGACCGTGGTTTTGTATATGCTATTGCTCATATCCGCGGTTGTAAATATTTAGGTGAAGATTGGTACCAAAATGGAAAATTTGACAAGAAAATCAACACCTTCACAGATTTCATTAATGCAGCCGAGTTTTTAGGTCATATGGGGTATTGCGACCCCACCCGAATTTACGCGAATGGAGGAAGTGCAGGTGGTCTTTTGATGGGAGCCATCGCAAACATGGCGCCTTATTTATTTAAAGGAATTGTATCGGAAGTGCCATTTGTTGATGTCGTAACTACCATGCTCGATGAGAGTATTCCGTTAACGACAGGCGAATATGAAGAATGGGGCAATCCGAATGACCCACACTATTATTATTACTTACTCAAGTACTCACCTTATGATAATTTACACCGCATGGCTTATCCAGCGATGTATGTTACGTCTGGTTATCACGATTCACAAGTACAATATTGGGAGCCCGCCAAATATGTCGCCAAACTCAGAACCTTACGCACAAATAATGCACCGCTCATTTTTGAATGCAACATGGATGCAGGGCATGGCGGTGGTTCAGGGCGTAGCACAGAAAGACTCGAAAGAGCGAAAGTACTTAGTTTTATCTTAGGACTAGAGGGGATTGAAAAATAGTTTAGCGGTATTCATTATTCTTTTCCATTCTACGCTTTCTGCGCAGCAATTCGCGATTGAGTCCTTTCGCGAAAAACCCATTATGTATTCTGATCTAGGCTATAACGCCAATCCATTTTCACTTCACGGGAATTTTAACCAACAACTCACAGACCTATCTTATAAGAATAATTTTAGTCCATTTTTAGGGCTCGGATTTGCTTATAAATGGTTTCATCTTAGGGTTGGTTTCCCAATAATTGGTAATGTCAGATCAGCAAGTAAGTTTGGACAAACCACACAATACAATTTTGCATACGACCTGACCTATAAAAAGGTCTGGTACGACCTAGAATTTAAGTCCACCTTTGGGTACGCGCTTAAAAATGCAGGTCAATTCGATACAACCGCAAGTACTCAAAAACCCCATATGATTTTGCCAAATGTGCGCTCCTTTAACGTGATGATGAATGGCTGGTATTTCCATAATCCTGAATTTCAGATGAATGGATTGCTCGGCAAAAGAGCACATTATACTAAAGAAATTTTAACCTGGTACCTCAAGGGCACGATCAATTATTTTGGTTCAGCTCATAAAAATGGCAGTCTTATTCCTGCACCGCTCCAAAATCAAGAAGTACCTATGCAGAACCTCCATCAGTTGCAAGCATTTGATTTCGGGGTTATTCCGGGCCTAGCTTATGTTAACCGCAAGAACAATTGGCAACTTGGAGGATGGTTAGGTTTGGGTCCGGTGGTACAAATCAAAGGTTTTGAAACACCAACCTATTCTAAATTACTTTTAGGTATCGCTCCTCGTTTTGATATGCGCATCATGGGAGGATACTCTTCAGACGAACGCTTTTTCTTTCTTGTCACAGATTTTGACAACAAGAGCATCAGATTCAATGAGTTGAATTATCGCCAATTCTATTATGCCATTAAATTTGTAGCGGGCTTTAGGTTTGGAGTCTCGAAAAAATAATGGCTATTTGAGCGGGAAAAATTCTACCTTTTGATTGCCGCAAGTAATTATGATTGATAGGTTTTTAGGTGCGTTTTGTAGGTCAATAATGTTGCCGTTTTTGCCTTTTATTCGATTTTCAATTTGCTTTTCTTCACCTTTAAATGAAATTTCGAAGTCCTCGTTGCCGTTATATTGGATGGTATATTGTTGTGCACTTATTGGAATTAAACTCACAAAACCCATTTCTTTTGAAAGCACTTTTTTCGGATAAATCAGCCCAACTTTTTTCTGAATTTCCCTTGGCCTCAAAGATAAATCAGCAGCAATTTCTTGGTTTTGTACTTCAAATGGTTTGCTTTCCCGAGGATCTAGGCTCCACACCCTTACATAATCTACTTGAAAGCTTGCTGGAAATTGTGTTTGATCACTTGGGCCTGGGTTAAAAGCATAACCGTCTCGGGCTACAGCTAAGTTAACGATGAGGCTCATAGCCGTTTGAAAATCTCCATTGAAAAAGGAAACCGGCGTACCATTGACAAAATAGGTCAAGGAATTAGGCAACCAAACTCCAGAAAAAATAAGCGTATCTCCGGTGAGTTTTGGCGCCATGCCTACCCATCCTCCCCAATCTTTTTTGATGCCCAATTTATTTTTCACGTAATCTTTACGCTGAGGTAAATGGATGTCTACGTGGATGTCATATGGTCGCTCACCTTTCATCTCCATGAAATCAATTTCATCTTTTTGGTTCTGGCCATACAGCCAAAAAGCCGGCCAAAGCCCTTGTCCATCAGGTACAATTGCCTTGCATTCAAAATAACCGTAGCGAAAGGTATCTTTACTCCAAAGGCAGGAGGTGAGGTAATCGAGATAAACTGAATCATTCTTGATATCGATTTGTAATTCCCGAGCTTGTTCTTGGTTGATCATCCAGTTTTCAACCTGAGCTTTTTTACCGTATTGATCTGCAGTAAGTTGTAACCAGCCATTTTTAATATGTATCATATCTGGTGTCGACCACTGACTTTGATCGAGTAGTAGACCGCCCCATGGATATCTTGGAATCCATTTATTTTGATCAATGGTAGCTTTTGAAAATTCATCACCAAATTGATAATGCCAGGTCTGCACTGTATCTGTTTTGAATTGAAATAATATCGGTTTGAGCTGGGCGCTTAAACCAAAAGTGATAAGTAGAAAAAATAAGAATGGATGTTTCATTTTAATACTCAATACTCAATTCAATATTTTATAAAGATATTTTTTGCTTCCGTAAAGAACCGCAAGGCTTCCCAGCCGCCTTCGCGCCCAACACCTGAAGCTTTAACGCCACCAAAAGGTGTACGGAGGTCTCTGACTAACCATGCGTTAACCCACACAATCCCGGCTTGTACTAAATCTGCAACGCGATGGGATCGTTTGAGGTCGTTTGTCCAGACGGTAGCCGCTAATCCGTATTGGGTAGAATTGGCCATTTCGAGTACTTCTTCCTCTGTATCAAAAGGTGTAAGCGTAACTACAGGACCAAAAATTTCTTCTTGGTTGGTACGGCATTGGTAATGCAAACCTTCAATAATGGTTGGTTCAATATAGTAACCTTCAGCATGTTCGCCCGTGAGAACTTTGCGTTTGCCCCCACAAAGAATAGTTCCGCCTTCTTCTTTGGCTAATTCGATGTAGCTCAGTACTTTTTCCATATGCGGTTTGGATACAACTGCTCCGAGTTTGGCTTCAGGATCTTGCGGAAACGAAACCTTGCTTTTAGAAACTGCAGCTACAAACGCTTCTTTGAATTTTTCGTAAATAGGACGCTCAATAAAAATTCTTGAACCACATAAGCAGATCTGACCTTGGTTAGCGAACGAAGAACGAATGGTCGTACTAAGTGCCTCTTTGAAGTCGCAATCAGCAAAAATGATATTTGGGTTTTTCCCACCAAGTTCTAAGGATATCTTTTTAAACATTGGGCCTGCTGTTTTTGCGATGTACTCACCAGTTTTGGTCCCGCCTGTAAAGGAAATAGCTTTGATTTTAGGATGTTTGACAATGGCATCTCCAACGTTAGTTCCAGTACCGTGTAAAATATTGAGTACGCCATCAGGTATGCCCGCTTCTTTGGCAATCTTACCAAGCATGAAAGCGGTGTAGGGTGTTACTTCAGACGGTTTGGCGATGACACAATTCCCGGCAGCCAATGCTGGAGCAATTTTCCAAGAAAACAAATAGAGTGGAAGATTCCAAGGAGAAATACAGCCCACAACCCCTATAGGTTTTCTGGTGGTGTAATTGAAACCAACTCCTTCCATCTGATGAGACTCCGAAGCAAAATGTTCAATGGCTGTAGCAAAGAAATGAAAGTTCGAAACCGCTCTTGGAATATCTACATGCTTGGCTAAGCTCAAGGGCTTACCATTATCTTTTGATTCGGCTGCAACGAAGGCATCCAGGTTCGACTCTATACCTTCGGATAGTTTTCTAAGAATAGTGGCACGTTGCTCAATCCCCATTCCGGACCAAATTGGAAAGGCTGCTTCGGCCGCAGCTACGGCAACTTCAACATCGGCCGCACTTGAATCTGGAATTAAAGAATAGACATTTCCGGTTGCAGGTTCGAAGTTATCGATATAGTTTCCGCTCAGTGGTGCGACATATGCGCCATTGATAAAATTGCTTAGTTTTTCCATCGTATTACAAATGTAGCATATCTAATGAGAGGTTTTGATACCTTTGTCGTATGAAAATCAGTGAAGCACAAGCAAAGGTCGATCATTGGATCCAAACTTTGGGGGTGCGTTATTTTAACGAGCTCACCAACACGGCCATATTAATGGAGGAGGTAGGAGAACTCGCCCGAATTATGGCCAGACGCTATGGCGAACAATCTGAAAAAGAGAGTGACCGCAATAAAGATCTCGGAGATGAAATGGCCGATATTTTATTTGTTTTGTGTTGCTTGGCCAATCAAACCGGGATCGATTTAACGCAAGCACTTGAAAAAAATCTCGAGAAAAAAACGCAGCGCGATGCGCAAAGACACCACAATAACCCAAAACTTACAGATGGAGCCAATCAATAGTGTTCGAAAAATCTTGCGCTCGACTCAAGGTGTTTTAGTCAATGCATTATTGACCCAATATGAAATG
>JBIPMW010000244.1:0-2519 GCA_044376455.1 Crocinitomicaceae bacterium
GTGCGGGCGTGCCGGGCAGGACGTGCCTGCCCAACCATGCCAAGGAGGTCGTGATGAAGATGCCCGATCTTGTCCTGCTCGTGAAGGCGGTGCTGCTCGCGCTGACCGAGATCAAGGCGGCCGTGAAACGGCCTGGCGGGCCCGCGCATCGTGGTCGCGTGGTAGTATTTTGGGGGTGGAGCACCCCGTCGCCTTTGGCCGGGGGATCCGCCCCGCTTCGCGCCCGTAGCTCAGTCGGATAGAGCATGGGATTTCTAATCCCAGGGTCGCTGGTTCGAGTCCAGCCGGGCGTACTTGTTTTCAGGGCTCTGCGGTGGCCCCCGGAGCGGGGGTGTTATGGAAACCGTTATGGTCGCCCCCGGCGGCGGCGGCGGCGTACTCCGCCGACGCCCCGGGGATCGCCGCCCAGCAGACCTCCGCGGTCCGGTCGGCGTTGGTCCCGACGTAGTAGCGGAGGGTCGTCTCGATCGACTCGTGGCGCATGAGCTCCTTGAGGACGGCCGGCATCACCCGGGTCGCCCAGCGGTCCCCAAACGATCGCCGCAGGTCGTGAGCGCTTGCGTACTTCTTCCGTTTGGGGTCCGCGGGGTCTGTCCGGACGATCACGCCGGCTTTCCGGCCCACCTTCGAGACGATCTTGCCGACCCACTCCGCGCAGGCTTCGACGTTCTTGAACTTCCGTTTTGGCAGCGGGAACACGGGGCCGGTTCTCGCGGCCTCCGGCGTCTGCACCAGGAGCATCGCGAACTCCGGAGCGATCGGCAGGAGCCGGTCGGAGTGTCCCTTTTCCAGCTCCGCCAGGACGCGAAGGACCGGCCGTCCAGTCCCGGGCCTGGGTAGGATCGGGTGGAGCTTGTCCTCGCGGTCCCAGTAGAGCTCCAGGCTTTCCGTCAACCGCAGGCCGGAGACCCAGAGTCCTCGGAGATATCGCCGCCATTCGGGGGCAGTCTTTTCGCCGACCACCAGCGGGACCGTCGCGAGCATCCGCTCGAACTCCTCGCCCGTGATCGGCCGGCCTTTCATTGGGGTGGCGCCGCCGGATTTTTTTGCTCGGCGGATCGACGGGATCGTGGGGCAGGCCGGCAGGAGCTTTTGCGAGACGCCCCATCGCAGCATGGCCTTGATCTGGCCCAGGTAGCTTTTGATGGTCGACTCGGACTTCTTCTTCTCCCGGAGGATCGCGACGAGGCGCGAGATCCGCTCGTCGGTGACGTCGAATAGCCGGCGGGGCGCGATGTGCTCCTCGATCAGATTGCAGACGGTGCCGATCTTGGCGAGCGTGTCTTTCGCCAGGCCGGCGGCGTGTTCCGTTTCATATCGCTCGCGGAACGATTCCCAGGACAGCTCCGAAGGGATCGCGGCGACGCCTGTGCGCAGGAGTTGCTCGAGCTCGCGGGCCTTGGCTTCCGCATCCTTTCGGTCGCGGGCCTTGCCGGTGTCGCGGACGCCGGAGCTCTTGGTTTTCGTTCGGCCAGTGATTGGGTCGACCCACTGCAGCTGGAACGTCGACCGATCCGGAAACCTGTTCACCCAGACCGTGATGTTACGATGGGTCATAGATCCTCTCCTTTTCACTCAAGGGGATGGGTTTAGGCGGGGCGGACCGTTACCAGCGGTCCGCCTCGCCGTTCCCTACAGTTTACCGAAACGACCGGGGCTTGGGCGGGGATTGGGCAGGTCGATTCCCCACCGCTCATCGCCCCAGGCCCGGCGTAAGCCGGCGGCCTCGACGGCGATCTCCTCGGGCGTCGGGTCCGCGTGCCGTCGGGGGCCGCCGCCGCGACCGCGGCCGACTTTCGCGTCGGCGAGTTGATCGCCAAAGCGCGTGAGGAGCCGCCGGTAGGTCACGCCGATCGCCTGGGCAACGTCGCGGTGCCTGGCCCCGGCGGCGAGCATCCGCCGGGCGGTCTGCTCTTGCTCGGGCGATAGAAGTTGCTTCTCGGTCCAGCCGCGGGCGTCCTTCACTGGTACATCTCCGCGGCCCGGTGCGACGCGGCGACCGTGACGGCAACCTGCCGGCGCAGTTCGTCGTCGGTCGCGGGACGGTCGCGAAAGAGCCTCGTCACCGCCCCGCGGTACGCGGCTCGGGGCACGATCGCGACATGGATCAGCATCCCCTTGGCCACGAGCGACGCGCCGTTGGCGTCGATCCGCTTCGTCGGAAGAAACTTCGCGGAGCATCCATGCCCGGCCTCGAGGAGCCGCATAGCGTCGGCGTGATCGCGATTCGCGGGATCGGGAAGCCACTCCACCGCGAGCCCGGCATCGGTCTCGATCGCCCGTAGGCGCGGCCCGGCGAGTTGCAGGAGCGGCCCCTCGCGGTGCCCGTGGCCGATCCGCAGGAGCCAGCCCGATGACCGATTCAGTTCGTCCACGGACCCGAAGCATCCTCGCACGAGCCGCTCGGGCCTCATGAGCCCGGTCGTCCAGGCGGGAGCCTCCCCTCCGGCCACGATGAGGATCGCCCGCGTGCAGGTCCGGGGCGGCGCCTTGAAGGGCCAGAGCCCGCCGCGCGGCGG
>JBIPMW010000083.1:0-8192 GCA_044376455.1 Crocinitomicaceae bacterium
CAATTTCACCATGAACCGCAAAGCCATTCGCGATTTAGCTTCCAAAGAATTAGGCGTCAGAACTGCACCTTATCAATATGCCACTTCACTTGAAGAACTGAAGGCAGGTGTTGCTTTTTGTGGCTTACCTTCTGTCGTCAAACCACTGATGTCGAGCTCTGGAAAAGGGCAGTCAGTCATCAAAACTGAAGCAGATATCGAACGTGCCTGGACTTATGCCATGGAAGGTTCTCGGGGCGATCTCAAAGAAGTCATTGTGGAAGGCTTCATTCATTTTGATTACGAAATTACTTTACTTACTGTCACTCAAAAAAACGGACCAACGCTGTTTTGTCCTCCCATTGGCCACCGTCAAGAACGTGGCGATTACCAAGAAAGTTGGCAACCCATGCAGATGAATCCGGCCCACTTAGCAGAGGCGCAAGCCATGGCTGCAAAAGTTACAGCAGCACTTGGTGGAGCTGGTATTTGGGGTGTTGAATTTTTCATTACAATGGAAGGCGCCTATTTTTCTGAATTATCGCCTAGGCCTCATGATACCGGGATGGTGACCCTTGCTGGCACACAAAACCTCAATGAATTTGAATTGCATGCCAGAGCTGTACTTGGATTACCTATTCCGTCCATTGAACTCAAGCAAAATGGTGCAAGCGCAGTGGTTTTAGCTACTCAAGAAAGTGCCGAAGCGCCTTGTTTTACAGGCCTAGAACAAGTACTTTGCGACCCGCAAGCAGAAGTGCGGATTTTTGGCAAGCCCAATACCAGACCATTTCGTCGAATGGCGGTGGCATTGGCATTTGGCCAAGAACCCATTGAAGTGATTGTTGAACGCGCCAAAGGCCATGCTGCTTCTATCAAATTGTCATAATTTCAGATAAAAGACTGGACGTTTCACATTTAAAATACTATCCTTTTTATGATGATTAATAAATTATTCCTTTCAATGCTGTTAGCCGCACTGCCTTTTTTCTCGCAGGCCCTTGAGCTAACCTATCATTTGTCAATGCCACAACCAAATTCACATTATTTTGCTGTCAAAATTGATGTGAAAGGCAATAATGCAGCGGTCCAAGAATTCAAATTGCCCGTCTGGACTCCTGGTTCCTATCTTGTTCGTGAATTTTCTAAAAACCTCAATCAAGTCAAGGCAATTGTAACTGGAGGAAAGGAATTGGCGGTTGTCAAAAAGAATAAAAATACATGGGAGATTCAATGTTCGGGTCAAGAGAATTTTACCATTTTTTATGAAGTTTATGCCTTTGAGCTTTCGGTTCGGACACCATTTTTGGACAACACCCATGGTTTCGTTGCCGGAGCTGGAGTTTTTATGTATACCGAGGCCACAAAAAATCAGCAAGGAGTTTTAAAAGTATATCCGCACGCCAGTTTCAAGAAAGTGAGCACTGCCTTGAATTCAATAGATTTTAAATCTGAGCCTGGCTGCTTTGCATTTGTATTTGAAAATTATGACCAACTGGTTGATTGCCCCATCGAAATTGGCAACCAGACTGAATTTGATTTCATGGCGGCAGGCGTCAGACACAGAGTAGCCATGTATGGAGAAGCCAATTATAATGTTGTTCAATTGCAGCAAGACATGGCGAAAGTGGTGCAGGCAGCAACGAGTGTTTTTGGCAGCAATCCGAATAAAGATTACCTATTTATTGTACACAACGTCAAAGACGGCCAAGGAGGCTTGGAACACAAAAATAGCTGTGTCTTGAGCGTGGATCGTTGGTCCTATGCAGGTTCGAATTATATAGGTTTCATCAATTTGGTAGCGCACGAATATTTCCATTTGTGGAATGTCAAACGCATCAGGCCAATTGAATTAGGTCCTTTTAATTATGATCAGGAATGTTATACTTCTTTGTTATGGGTGATGGAAGGCATTACTTCCTATTACGATGAGTTGTTACTGAGAAGAGCAGGCTTTTATACTGCTGAAGAATTCGTCGCCAAAATGCAATCTCAAATCAATTACGTCGAAGGAACTCCGGGTTCTAGGGTTCAGCCCGTAGCACATGCGAGTTTTGACGCCTGGATTAAAGCTTACAGACCTAACGAGAATTCGAGTAACACCACCATGACCTACTATTCAAGAGGTGCGGTATTGGGTGCGGTGTTAGATGCTTACCTTATTCAAAAGTCGAATAAAAAGAAGAGTTTAGATGGTTTCATGCAGGTGCTCTACACCAAATACGCAATGGGCTTACAACGCGGTTTTACTGAGGCTGAGTTTGAGCAAGAACTGAGCACCTATTGTGGCGAGGACATGAGCGCTTTTTTTGCAAATTATGTCAATGGCACGCAGATCATTCCTTATCAAAAGTACTTTGAGCCTATGGGCCTCATCGTCAATGACCTCACTTCTAGTCAGGCTAATATCGGTGCGACCTTCGAAGGAAATGAAATTGTCAAAGTAAAAGCGGTAAGACGCGCAAGTGCAGCTGAGGATGCAGGACTCAGTGTTGGTGATGAAGTGTTGGTTTGTGAAGGATATCGTGTCAATAAACCAATGCTGGAGGGTATGCTGAATAGTTTGTCACCAGGAGAGGACATGATGCTGACAGTAGCGCGTGACGAAAAAGTTTTTCAAGTAAAGTTCATCATGAAAACCTACACCAAACCTCAATTTTCATTACAAATTAAAGATGCCAATGCGCCCTTACTTACTTATTGGTTACGTTAGTTTTTTTGCTTTTTCATTCAAACTGAGTGCACAAGTATATCAAAACGTACAAATCCCGCCGGTATCCTCGAAGTATCCATTCAATGAGTGTGAACCTTCGATAGCCATCAATCCATTAAACCCGGATGAAATTGCTGCCGGAACCGTATTGACGGGCTATCATTTTTCAACAGATGGTGGTCAGTCGTGGAAAACAAAATCCATGAAAAGCCCATATGGCGTATATGGAGATCCTGTCTTGCAATACGATGCGCTTGGCAGGTTATATTATTTCCACTTGAGCGATTACAAAAAATCGAGTCATCTAGACCGCATTGTTTGTCAATATTCCGATCAGATAGATGGAAAATTTAGTAAAGGATCTTTTCCAGCACCCAACGCTACAAAAGTTCAGGACAAGCACTGGATGACCATCGACCCAAAAACACAAGCCATTTACATGACTTGGACACAGTTTGACGCCTATGATTCCGCTGATCCGAAAGACACCTCTGTTATCGTTTTTTCTAAATCCACTGATCGCGGCGTAAGTTGGTCCAAACCCATGAGGATATCAAAATTCGGAGGTGATTGTCTTGACGGAGATAATACGGTGGAAGGAGCAGTACCTGCTTTGGGCGCCAATGGTGAAATTTTTGTCTGTTGGACAGGCCCCAGAGGACTTATGTTTCAGTGCTCCAAAGATGGTGGATTAACTTGGTTGCCGGAAGAAAAAAAGCTGTCAGATCACGTTGGCGGATGGGACATTCAAATACCCGGAATATACCGCGCAAATGGTTTACCTTTTTTAATGGCAGACATGAGTGGTGGCCCACGCAATGGCACGATTTACCTTAATTGGTGTGACCAACGCAATGGCGCCAATGACACAGACGTATGGCTCATGAGTTCATCGGATGGCGGAGAAACATGGTCTGAAGCCAAGCGCGTCAATCAAGATACACCCGGAAAACACCAATTCTTGACTTCGATGGCCATTGATCAAAAAAATGGCGTGCTACATTTTGTATATTATGACCGCAGAAGATTCAACACCAACAGTACAGATGTCATTTGGGCAAAAAGTACCGATGGTGGACAAACTTTTTCTGAGCAACTCATTTCTAACCGTCCATTTATACCAGATGCACGTGTTTTCTTCGGTGATTACCTCGGCATAGCGGCTTTTGATGGAAGAGTGAGACCCATTTGGCCACGCATGGACAACGGACAAATCACACTCTGGACTGCACTGATTGACCCAAAATGACTCAGATTCAAATAGACGAAAGTTGGCGAGAGGCCTTAGCCGAAGAATTTGAAAAGCCCTATTTTACGGCCCTTGTTCAGAAAGTAAAAGCAGCCTATCAAGCCAAACCTCAACAAATATTTCCGAAGGGCGCACAAATTTTTAGGGCATTTGATGCTTGTCCATTTGATCAAGTAAAAGTGGTCATTTTAGGTCAGGATCCATACCCGACTAAAGGACATGCCCACGGCTTGTGTTTTTCTGTTGAACCCGATGTGCGGCCATTACCAAAGAGTTTATTGAATATTTTCAAAGAACTGCAAGCAGATACCGGAAAACCAATTGCAACACACGGTGATCTCATTTCTTGGGCACAACAAGGTGTTTTATTGCTCAATAGCGTACTTACGGTAGAAGAAGGATTGCCAGACAGTCATAAAAATTTTGGTTGGGAAACGTTTACCGATGCGGTCATCGCAAAGATCAATGCGCAAAAGAGCAATGTGGTTTTCATCTTGTGGGGAGCAAAGGCGGCTGCAAAAGCAAGCTTCGTTGACAACACAAAGCACCTCATTTTAAAGGCTGTTCATCCGTCGCCACTTGCCGCACACCGCGGTTTTTTTGGTTGCAGACATTTTAGCAAAACAAATGCCTTTTTGCGCATGACCCAACAGCAAGAAATTCAATGGTAATTTCTTACCTTTGTCACGATGATTCAAAACGACTTATTTATCAGAGCGCACCGAGGTGAAGCCATCGAGCGCTATCCTGTATGGCTGATGCGTCAGGCAGGCCGAATTCTCCCTGAATACCGCGCTGTACGCTCCAAATTATCTGGATTCAAAGAGCTTGTTGAAACGCCTGAATTTGCCACTGAGGTTACCATACAGCCAGTAGATTTACTCAATGTCGATGCGGCTATTATTTTCTCTGACATATTAGTTGTTCCTGAAGCAATGGGTTTACCGTATCAAATGATCGAACAAAAGGGCCCATGGTTTGAAAATACCATCCGTTCTGAGCAAGAATTCGATCGACTTGATCAGCAAATTGATGTCCAAGAAAGATTGTGGTACGTTTTTGAAGCACTCAAACAAACCAAAGCAGCACTTAATGGACGCGTTCCGTTAATTGGTTTTGCAGGAGCACCCTGGACCATTCTCTGCTATATGGTAGAAGGTAAGGGTTCCAAAACTTTCAGTGAATCCCGCAAATTTTTATATACACAACCAGCACTCGCACATCGCTTATTGCAGCGCATTACCGATGTGACCATCGCTTATTTAAAAGGTCAAGTAGCTGCAGGTGCAGATGCACTTCAGCTTTTTGATTCATGGGCAGGTATACTCGGCGATGCCCAATACTACGAATTTGGAATTAAATATATCCAACAAATTTGCGCCGCTTTTCCTGAAACGCCATTGACCGTTTTTTCTAAGGGTGCCATTGGTTCATTGCCGGCTTTGGCTCAGTTACCTTGCACCACACTTGGTCTCGACTGGAATATGGATGTAAATGTGGCACGCAATTTGGTTCAGGAGAACATGACTTTACAAGGAAATCTAGACCCGTGTGTGCTCTATGGTTCGCCACAAATCATCGAGGCCGAGACCAAAAAAATGCTGAAATCCTTTAAAAGTCAAAGACATATTGTAAATTTGGGTCATGGGGTATACCCAGATATTGACCCAGAAATGGTCAAAGTATTTATTCATACCGTTCAAAACTATGAAATTTAAAACTTCCAACATGACAAAATGGGCATTATGCTTCGGCTTTGCCACTTTAGCCAATTTTTCACAAGCACAAGAGGCATTCAAAGAAATTAAAATCGGTTTTGAAAGCGCAGCCAAAGAAGTCACAGAATTACAAACCATTGAATTGGCTGGTGGAGAAATCCTATCTCCAACCTTGATCAAAGCTGACCTCTTTTCAAAGCAAGCTACGGGCGATGTCAGCATTCCGGCAAACATCTATGGTTCAGAAGAGCCAACAACTGAAGATGGAGGAGAAGTTTACGCTGGTATTGTTGCTTACAAACCAGGTAAACAAGCTTCAGAGCGTTCATACATCACCATTCCAATTGCTAAAAAAGGGAAGTCTGGCCTTACTAAAGGCATGACCTACTGTGTGGAATACGCTATTTCTTTGAGTGAGTCCTCTAAATTTGCATGTAACAATTTAGCACTTTACTTTACTGACAAAGCTCCAGGTTCAGGAGAGTCAGATGCTATTTATGCAGACGGAGACCACGTAGTTAAATCAGCTGTAAACGGCATCTACAACGGATATTTTGGTTGGGACAAAGTTTGTAATTTGTATGTAGCAAAAGGAGATGAAAAATTCATCACCATCGGAAACTTTGACCGCAACGAAAAAACGCAGTTCCAGGCTATGAAAAAGCCAAAAGATGCTGAGGCAGAGGCTTTATTGCATGCCTACTACTACGTTGACAATATCATCATCCGTCAAATCGATCCTAAAAAACCAGAACAATGTGCCTGCTACAACAAGCGTCCGCCGAAGGTCGAAGATTCGTTTAGCACTTTAGTTTATGACAAAACGCCAGAGGTCAACGAGAAAATGACCCTCGATAAAAAAATTGCTGCTCAAACAATTTACTTCAGAGCAGGTAAGTCGGCACTTACAGAAAATGCGCGTACGAACTTAGACTTTATCGTAGCTCAAATGAATGCAAATCCTGCATTAACACTTGAACTCATCGGACACAATGATGCACTTGAGAACAAAGCAGGAGAAGAAAACGAAATGTACAAAGGCATGGATTCTCAGCGCATCGCTGCTGTGAAGAAATACCTCACAAGCCAGGGTGTTGCAGCTGAACGTTTGTTAGCTGTTCCAATGTCGGACAAATCTCAAAGTACTGAAGTTGCTGAAGACGACGATCAAGAAACAAAAGATGCCAAAAATCGCAGGGTAGAGTTCAGGGTAAAACTCTAATCCAAAATTGAAATAAAAAAAACCGCAGTTATTACTGCGGTTTTTTTATGCTTATTTTTTCAATTCAGGTGCTAGTTTAGCCTAAATATGACTCTTTAGAAATGGATAAAGGCGCTGTGTTGGCAAGCCCATCACGTTGGTAAACGATCCTCTGATTTCAATGACGCCTACATGCCCAATCCATTCTTGAATGCCGTAGCTACCCGCTTTGTCAAAGGGTTGGAATTGATCCACGTAATAGGTGATATCTTCATCTTTAAGTTCCTGAAAACGAACAACGGTACAGTCAATTAAATTGTGTTCACCTTGTTGATTTTTAAGCATCAAGCCGGTATATACCTCGTGTTCTTTTCCCGAAAGCAGCTTTAACATCTCAATGGCTTCGTTTCGATCGGCAGGCTTTCCTAAGACTTTGCCGTCTAGGTATACGATTGTATCGGCACAGAGTAAAGTTTCGTCTTGCTCAATTTGGGGAAACAAGGCGGCAATTTTCTTTTTACAGATAGATAATACAATTTCTTCAGGGCTCTGTTTTGGGTCAAATGATTCATCACAACTTGCTGTGACTACACGAAAATCGTACCCGAGCTTACTAAGTAGCTCTTTTCTTCTAGGGGAGGCAGAACCTAAAACAAGTTTCATATTAGAAAAATAAGGTGAGTAAGCCAAGCGGGATGGCGATTTTATAAATGAAAAGCAACCATTTGCCGGCTTTTTCTGGTTGTAGTGCATACCAAACTAATTGTCCAAAGAACAAGATGGCTAGGGTGCCTAAGGTAATCGCTGCAAGTTTACTTGGTATTGTAAACGCACTGAAAATACTCAGTGTAACAAAGAGTACGGCCGGAAATTGTAAGGTAATTAATGCCAACCAAGTCGCTTTCTTTGCACCAATTTTACGAGGGATGGTATTTGCATTGAGTAATTCATCGCCGGGCATGTCATGGACATCTTTTAAAATTTCACGACTTAGCGTTACCAGAAAAGCACAAACAGCTATAAATTGCGCGAAATGATAATTAAGGTAGGTAGACCATGTTTGTTCTAAATAGGGTGAATAAGCTTGATCAGATTCGTTTAAAATTTGAAAATACCAGGTACTCAAGAAGATGACCAATGCGGGTAATATGGCCAAAACGACAGAACCTAATAACAACTTTCTTTTCCAAGAAACACTGTAAAACCATAGTAAATTGATGCTCACTAAATGAATAAAAACGAAGAGCAACGTATGTAAACGCCAAGACAAGTAAATTGCGATACCAAAGGCAAGAAAATTCAAGAGCCAATGACCTAAAATAGCCCATCTTT
>JBIPMW010000084.1:0-8187 GCA_044376455.1 Crocinitomicaceae bacterium
TTCTCTACAGGTATATCTCCTTCAAAGACGGCTTTGATCATGTAAAAGTAGGTGCCTTCGGACACAATTTCACCATCAAAAGTTTTACCATCCCAAACCCCTGCAGGGTCTGTGTAACTATAAATGACATTGCCCCAACGATTCAGAATTGTACATTCAAAGGAGCTCAAGCCGCTGTATTCCACAAAGAATTGATGGTTGCCACTATTGGATGACAACACAATCACATTTGGTGCGAAGATATCACAAGGTTTGAAACCGATTGTTGCGGTATCAGAATAGCTATAACAGGCATTAGCTACAGTAAATACATAATTCCCTACATTGGTTAAGATGCGCGGCTCTTCGGTGCTGCCGTCAAACCAACTTGCCGTGATACCAGGAACGTAACTTGGCTGCAGTGTCCAGGCAGACAGCGTAGTGTCTTTGGCTGTATTGAGGTAATAAGGATCTAATGAGAAACTGCTACCCTGACAAATGTTGGTATCGAGTAAAGTAAGGTACATATATGGCGGGAACTCAATTGTTTCTGTGAGTAATACACCACAGGCGCTGTCTAAGAAATAAACAGTATAAACACCGGCATAATCTGTGGTAAGGCTTGGGTTGAGTGCATGTACATCAGAGAAGTGTAAGGCAGTATCAAGGCAACTCCAGGTACCACCCAATGCACTGATGGTTTGTGAAATTTGGGAAGCGTAGTCACAGCCAATACTATCGAGGTGAATGTAGGGCTGAACATAAAGTTCGAGTTGCGTACTGACCGAGTGCTGACAAACTGAATCTGTGAATGTAAGTGTGTATACCCCTGAGTTATTGGCCGTAATAAGCGGATTACTCGCGTTATTATTTGGCGCAAACGTGAGGTTGTTTTGTGCGTTTGCGCTAGTGTAAGTCCAGGTACCGCCGAGTGGTGCAACTTGTGTACCACTGACCTGATAAGTAAGTTGACAAAGTGCAGTATCTGAGAATATGCTCGGGTTGATTGGGAGTGTCAGGATGCTACTGAGCGTTTGCTGACATGCGTTGTCCGTAAATGAAATGGTGTAAACACCTGGTGCACTGAGTGTAATCAGTGGGTTCAAGTTGCTCGTATTGCTGAAGCTGACATTCGGTGAAGAAGCAGACCAGGTTCCACCTGGCGCTAAGGTTCCGCTAACTTGGAAAGTGTTTTGACAAAGGAGTTGGTCGTCAAAAATCGTTGCGGCGTTGGTACCAAATACCGTGAATGTAGTGTCTGTACTACATAAACCAGCAGAATCCACTAAGTTGATCGTGTAGGTGCCAGCCACCAATGAATTGCTAAATTGAGCATTGAGCGTTGGGTTGGTGAGCCCCCAACTTACTGTTGAGTAAGCCGCAGCATTTGGAATGGTAAGTGTTACGGAAGTATCTGGCGGACAAAATGCCAAAGGACCTTGTAAGTTAATTGGCAACGGATTGACAATGGTAAAGGTGTCAGTAATGTACTTGTAGCAACCATTTTTACTGACAGTTACGCCATAAATTTGAGAACTGTTGATGGTGTTTGTTGGCATCACTGTGAAGTCGTCCCAGAGGTAGCTATCGTAAGGGCCATTGGCGACACTAAGATCAATGCTTCCGCAGGAATTGACGGTAAGCAAAGCAGCAGAGTCGAGGTTATTGACGATGGTGTCAATGACAACCACAAAAGTTAATGCGGTAACACCAGGTGTGGGAGCATTGTTATCTGTGGCGGTGACCGTAATGTTGTAGGTGCCCATTGTAGCAAGGCTCCCAACTGCTCTGAGTACGATATTGGCTGTATTTCCTGGCGTATTGGAAATCTGTTGAAGACTCGTTAAACCACCATTTGAATAGGTAATGCTGGTACTTTGGTTCGTTTCTGGAGAGAGGAAGTTAATAGAGAAGTCCGCTGAATCTCCGAGTGCACAAATTTTGAAAGTATCACAAGAAGCGATGCCTTCTGGGATTGGCGGGATATTTCCACCATTAGATGCGTCAAAAGCAAAACTTTTGAAATCGAGCCAGTCGATGCCATCAGGGTTACCTAATGCACCATCGAAGTCGTTGCCAGGGTGGTCAAAACGAGAAATTAAAAAGTATGCTAAGCCATCGCCTTTGTTGGCGCCACAAGTGGCAGGTTCGCCACCAAAACCATTCACTCCGTCAGATGCGTCGCCGGTAGTCCAGTCCATGTTTTGGTAGCAAAATGCTACGTTTCCACCATCAATAACGGGGTCAGAACCGTTGGTAATGATCAATTGAAAGGTGTTGAGTTTATCGCCGTGAAAAGCGTAATAACCAACAGCTACCCAATTGACATAAACAGCAGTTGGGGTAATTTTATAAAGCACTTGGCCGTTGCCATTGCGCGTATCTACATCGGCCCAAAATGGAGCTACAATAGCATTGGGAGTCGAAGGAAAAGTCGAAGGAGTGAAGGAGAAAAGAGGATTGTTAAATGTGATATTACCGTTGTTGTTGATGTAAATAGAATTGTAAGCTTGACCGTAAAGGTTGAAGGTAAAAGGAATCGGAATGATACCGGTTGAACCGTCGTCGTTGGGCGGCATAGCCAATGTGTAAGTAGAGTCTGGTTCGATGTAGCAGTCACAGGCATTGGCTTTGTTGTAGTTGGCAGGCTTGACCCCCGCTATTGGTAATTGATATGAGGTATTAGCCTCTACATTGACCGTACCCAACTGACCAGAACCCTTGAGCTGCTGGTATAAGGGTGAATCGGCAAGAACTGACGCTTGTTGGGCTTTAAGGTTGAATAAAGCAAGACAAGTAAAAACACTGAATAGAATAATTTTTTGCATAGTATGGGACTTTGGCCTGAACCACAAGACGATATTTTAAGGTTTGTGGTTGCACGAATTTAACGTATTTTTAGCAAAAAATTGCAATTTCATGAAGAACGTACTTATATGCATGCTTGTTTTGAGCGGCTCAGTATTTGCTCAAAAGAAAACAAGCACAAGCCCAGAGAAGGCTCCGTATGACGCTGGAACAGTATCTGCTCTCTCTTTTCGGTTAATTGGACCTGCACTTACCTCAGGCCGTGTGGCCGATATCGCGGTACATCCACAAAATAAAGATACCTGGTACATTGTAGCTGCTTCTGGTGGTTTGTGGTACACTAACAATCATGGTATTACCTTCGAGCCTATTTTTGATAACTATGGCTCTTACTCGTTGGCTTGTGTTACTCTTGCACCAAGCAATCCTAATACCGTTTGGGTAGGTACTGGTGAAAACAACAACCAGCGCTCAGCATCTTATGGCGATGGCGTTTACAAGTCTGTTGATGGCGGAAAATCCTTTACCAATATGGGGCTCAAGACCTCTGAACACATCGGTAAAATTATTGTCCACCCGACCAATGAAAATATTGTTTGGGTAGCGGCCTATGGGCCACTCTGGAGTGCAGGGGGTGAGCGCGGTGTTTATAAAACAATCGACGGCGGAAAAACCTGGACGCGCACTTTGTTTGTCTCAGACAACACCGGTATCTCGGATTTAATCATTGACCCGAGTAACCCAGACGTACTAATTGCCGCTGCACATCAGCGACGTCGCCATGAGTTTACCTATATTGGTGGTGGCCCAGAGTCGGGCTTGTATAAATCAACAGATGGTGGTCTAACTTGGAAAGAAATCAATACAGGTTTACCAAAAGGCGACATGGGCCGAATCGGATTGGCCATTTCTAGTGTTGACCCGAATTATGTTTATGCCATTGTGGAGGCACGCTATGATAAGGGCGGTGTTTTTCGCAGTACCAATAAGGCTGAAAGTTGGAGTAAGCAAGGTGGTTTTTCAACCAGCGGCAACTACTACCAAGAAATTTTCTGTGACCCTAAAGATGTCAATAAAGTTTTTGCCATGGATACCTACATGCACCATAGCACAGATGGCGGCAAAACTTTTGTTCCAACCGGCGAAAAAAACAAGCACGTCGACAACCATTGCATTTGGATTGATCCAACGAATACCAACCATTGGCTCGTGGGCTGCGATGGCGGTTTGTACGAAACCTATACTCACGCTAAAGAATGGAGTTTTTACGGAAACCTTCCGATCATTCAGTTCTATAAAGTCGTAACAGATAACGCCAAACCATTTTACAACATATACGGCGGCACCCAAGACAACAACTCGATGGGCGGCCCAGCTGCTACGCAAAATGTTTCTGGTATCTTGAATACAGATTGGTTCATCACCAACGGCGGAGACGGTTTTGAATCTGCTACTGATTGGTCTAATCCGAACATTACGTATGCACAAGCACAATATGGTTGGTTGGTGCGATATGACCGTGCATCCGGAGAAAAGGTGCCTATTCAGCCGATGCCGGCGGTGGGTGAGCCTGCGTATCGCTGGAACTGGGATGCGCCTTTAATTGTCTCCAAGCACGACCCAAACACCCTTTATTTTGCTGCCAATAAGCTCTTTAAATCGAGCAACCGCGGCGACGACTGGCAAACAATTAGCCCCGATCTTACACAACAAATTGATCGCAATGAAATTGAGGTCATGGGTCAGGTCTGGACCATCGATGCAGTGATGAAAAACGCATCAACGACCATTTATGGCAATGTCGTGGCACTGGATGAATCGCCGCGCAAAAAAGGCTTGCTTTATGTGGGAACGGACGACGGACTCATTCAAGTCAGTGAAAATGACGGTCAAAACTGGATCAAATACGCCACCTTCCCAGGTGTCCCCCTCAATACGCGTGTCAATATGCTCACAGCTTCCTTGCACCAAGATAACGTCGTATTTGCTTGTTTAAACGCACAGCGCCAAGGTGATTTCAAGCCGTATTTAATGAAATCTACCGATAAAGGAAAAACATGGGTGAGTATTGCCGGAAACTTACCTGCTCGTGGTACAGTTTATTGCCTCAAGCAAGATCCAGTGCAAGAAAACCTCCTGTTTGTAGGGACTGAATTTGGTGCGTATTTCACCACAGATGGCGGAGTCAATTGGACCAAATTGAGTGGTTTGCCAACCATTGCAGTGTATGACCTCGATATTCAAGAACGCGAAGTTGACCTCGTTGCCGCGACATTTGGCCGTGGTTTCTATGTCTTAGACAATTACAGTCCATTGCGAACGCTTAGCAAAGAAAACCTTGAGCAAAAAGCACATCTTTTCCCGATTAAAGACGCCTTGCTTTACATCGAAGCTGATCCGCTTGGTTTGGAAGGAACCGGCTTTCAAGGACACAACATGTGGTCTGCCTCGAATCCATCTTTTGGTGCCACTTTTACACTTCATGTGAAAGAAGTGCCAAAAGGATTGAAAAGTACGCGTCAGCAAAAAGAGAAGGAACTAGAGAAAGAAGGCAAAGACGTGAGTTACCCAAGTTTTGAAGCACTCAAAGCCGAAGAACTTGACGAAGACGCCAAGTTCATTTGGATCATTGCCGATGCAAATGGCACAGAAATAAGAAGAATGAGTAGCGCGGCCCAAAGTGGCATGGTGCGCCAACACTGGAACTTGCGCAAAGCCAGCACCAACCCAGTAGGCGGCGGAGGAAGAGGGCCTTTAGTGGTGCCAGGTACTTATCATCTCAGCGTTGTAATGGTACACAACGGAAACGTTGATACCTTAGTTGCCAAGCGTCAATTCAATGTTGTTGGCCTCAATAACCAAACGCTCGTTGCCAAAGATACCAAAGCACTCGATGCTTTCAGAGCAGAAGTTGCCGAACTCAATCGTAAGGTAAGTGGCCAAGAAAAACGCTTTGAAGAGGCCAACCAAGAACTCGATTTGATCGAAAAGGCTGTTCTTTCTTACCCGAATACCAACATGGCCTTATTGGCTGAAATCAGAAAACTCAAACTCATCAAAGCACAAACCAGCGAAGTACTCTATGGCGATGGCATCCGCACCAAACACGAGTTTGAAACCGTTCCATCCTTGACCAGCCGTTTGGGTATGGTTGAATACCAATTAGCTGAAAATACAACTGGTGTCAGTAAAACCCACCGCGCTAATCTTGTGATGGTTCAGCAACAGTATGAAGCTTTGTATCCGCAACTCCAAGACTACTACAAGCGCATTGCTGTGTTGCAGGCCGAACTCGAGAAAGCCAATATTCCGTACACGAAGTCAAGATCGAACTGGAAAGAGGATTAAGAAGATTTGGAAATCTTCAAAACAAAAAAGGCCGCATGCGCGGCCTTTTTCATTTAAAATCGGAAGATTTTATTGATCGCCGAAGCGTTCGATGACTTGTTGTGTGACACCAGTGTTAGAGAAGCCTCCGTCGTGGAAGAGGTTCTGCATGGTGACGTACTTGGTGAGGTCAGAGAACATGCTGATGCAGTAGTCTGCACAAGCGATGGCACTGGCGTTGCCAAGTGGAGACATTTGCTCAGAGAAGTTGATGAATTCTGTAAAGCCTTTAATGCCTTGACCTGCTGTGGTTACAGTAGGGGATTGTGAAATGGTATTGACACGTACTTTCTTTTTGATGCCATAGTGGTAACCAAAAGAACGCGCGATTGACTCAAGTAATGATTTGGCATCGGCCATGTCGTTGTAGTCAGGGAAGATGCGTTGTGCAGCAATGTAAGAAAGCGCAACTACTGAACCCCATTCGTTCATGGCGTCGTGTTTGTAAAGGGTAGCCAAGGTTTTGTGTAAAGACATCGCTGAAACATCCATGGTTTGACCGTAGTAGTTGTAGTCGTTTTCAGTGTAATGTTTGCCTTTGCGTACGTTTGGCGACATCCCGATGGAGTGCAACACGAAATCAATTTTACCACCTAAGATTTCTTGTGCTTTTACAACGAGGTTTTCGAGGTCCTCGAGGTTGGTTGCATCAGCAGGGATTACCTGACTACCTGTTTCAGTAGCAAGCTCGTTGATTTCGCCCATGCGCATAGCAATTGGTGCGTTCGTAAGGACAAAAGTTGCACCTTCTTCATGTGCTCTTTGTGCCACTTTCCAAGCGATACTTTGATTGTTGAGGGCACCGAAAATGATACCGCGTTTTCCTTTGAGTAAATGATTAGACATGTGTTACAATTTTTAACAAAGTTAATAATCTTCCTTTTCAAGAAGCATCTTTAGATTTTTTAGTCCTTTTTCGAGGTCAGAACCGAGTATTTCTTCCATGTTCATGAGCGCACCCATGAGGTTAAAAGGGTAGGGCATTTTGCTTGTAATGGCCCAAGTTACTTCAGTTTGCTTATTGCCTTCAATGCTATTGGTTTCTATATAAGAAGGATTCACGCTTTCAAAAGGCCTGATGAATTTTAGTTCGATGCTTATTTTACTCTTGCGCGCGCTGCTATCAATGGCGATAATTTTTTGCTGCCCAGCACCCACGTTTTCATCTTTGCTATCCCAGCCATGCACAAAGCCAAGTTCACCGTCTGTTCCTGAAGTAGTGATTTTCATGTTGGGATCAGCTTTCCACCAAACGCCATATTTGGGCTGGTTTTTGAGTTGCTTGACATAATAAAAGACTTCAGATTGGGCGCGATTGATTTTGATGCTGCGGCTCACTAAAATTTCTTTCGGAATAAAGAGTGCGATGATGAGTAATAGCGCTATCATAAACAGCAAACCGAGTAGGATTCTTTTAAGTAATTTCATTAGTAAGTTTTTGAATTTCAGTTTGAAGTTACTGTTTTTACCTCAAATACTTGCGCTCTGCCCAAAAAGTACCGAAGGGCAAGAAAGCGGTCAAAAACAAGATGAAACATTTGACAAAAGGCCATTTCTCTGCGAAAAGAAAATAGGCGATGTAAAAGCAATAAATAATAAATAAAAAGCCATGGATGTAGCCTACCCATTTATTGGGTTCGGGCATGTCATAGCCATATTTGAGGGCCATCGTGACTAATAGGCCTAGCCATGAAAAACCTTCGGAGATGGCCATGATCCTGAATTGTTTGAGTGCGTTATTGTTCGACATATTTTAGGATTTTTCGATTGCTTTGATGAGGTCTCGGATGCGGGCCGCTTCGATGAAATTGAGGTCTTTGGCGGCGCGCTCCATTTGTTTTTTGAGCGCTTTGATCTCTTTGTCGCGCTCCTCGGGGTTCATGGATGCTAAAGGCGCAGCACTTTGCTGTTGTTCTTTTTGCAGGTTTTTGACCTGACGCGTGGTTTGGTCACCGTCTGCCACTTTCGTGGACTCCAGAATTTTGTCTTTGGATTTATTGAGGGCCTGCGGCA
>JBIPMW010000085.1:0-8153 GCA_044376455.1 Crocinitomicaceae bacterium
ATTTCTCTTTGGAAAAGAGCAAAGCCTCTGGCCCCGTAAGTTCTAGAGGTATTCCATTAAAATGACAGAAAACATTCAAATTTTCAGTCTCAAACAAGTAGCGCACTCCATCGAAAAAACGATTGCGAGCAGGTATCATCAAAATTATTGGGTCAAAGCTGAAATTCATAAACTCAATAAATACCCCAGCGGGCATGCTTTTCCTGAATTAGTTGAAAAAGAAGAAGGTAAGATTGTCGCTCAAATGAATGGCAGTATCTGGAAGCAGAACCTTCAACGCATCGAGAAAATCTTTGTTGATCAAGTTCAAGAACCGCTCAAAGACGGCATTCAAGTACTCATGTTGGTAAAAGTGAGCTTCAACCCTACTTTCGGGCTTAGTTTGCAAATTCAAGATATTGACACCGCTTTTACATTGGGTCAATTGCAAAAAGAGAAAGATATTACACTTAAAAAACTCAAAGCGGAGGGCTTACTTCAAACCAATCAACTAATTCCTTATCCATTAATTGCCAAACGCATCGCGATTATCTCTGCTGCAACAAGCAAAGGCCTTTCAGATTTTTATCAAGTTCTAGATCAAAACAGTTTTGGCTATACCTTTCATACACAACTTTATGAAGCCTATGTGCAAGGAGATATTGCTGTTGATTCAATATTGGCGGCACTGCAGCAAATAGAAAAACATAAATGTCAATTTGATGTAGTTGTCATTGTAAGAGGTGGCGGAGCAGAAGTTGGCCTGACCTGTTACAACAATTATGAACTTTGTAAGGCCATCGCTACGTTCCCATTACCAATAATCACAGGTATTGGACACTCTACTAATTTAACAGTCGCTGAATTAATCGCCTATTCTTCAGCCATAACCCCAACACAATTAGCTGAGATGCTTATTGCTCAGTTCAGAGATTTTGAATTGCGCATTGAAAGGCTGAGTCAAGCAGTGGTGAAAAATGCACAGTTGCAAATTCAACGCAATCGCGAAAAAATGTCCCAAGTAATACAAAACTTGGCTTGGGTAAAAAATCAGTTTTTCAAAATTAAACTGACCGAGCTTTCTCATCTCGAACAAAAAATTGAGTTATTGAACCCCATTCACATTTTAAAAAGAGGGTTTACCATCACCACAGTTGACGGAATACTACTCAAAAATGCTATAGACCTAACCGCGGGTCAAGTCATCAGCACACAAACAGACGAGGCGCTGATTAACGCAACGATTACCTCTATCGAAAAGAACGGAAATTAGTGGGTAACAGTCATATTTGACGGCACGCAAATGATAAAATCTGCCTTTCCTAAATGCTCTTTGTCTAGCCTGTTTATATTTTCCTGACTCACCGTACTTATCGTTAAAATTCGAAGCTGTGGTGCTTCTTGCTTCACATACCACATGATTCCTTGATAATAATCTGAGTGATACGCGCCATTGAAATGTAAATGAACTGTTTGGGCATTGCGCCATGGATTGTTCAAGATAAAATGAGCCATTGTTGCATCCTTAATTGCTTGCGCTTCCACCATACGCCATCCTGCACCTGGCCCCATGTGTGCTCCCATTTGCTTCATGGCTTGGTACTGACTTAAAGTGGTATCAAAGGCAAAATTCAAGGGTGCCATTTGGTTTTTGATGTTTTCTGGAAGTGTATCTAGCGCAGCCCTGCCTTTTTTGAAAAGTAAGCTGGCATATTTTCTTTGAATATTAGTTGCTACACAACTCAGCTGCTTCGCTTTGGCAAACTCAACAAGGGGTGCGTAGTCAGTAGAATAATTGGGCCATAGTCGTAAAGTATCTTTGAGCTGATCCTCCTTGATCGCCAATTGACCATTTACATATGCACTCAAAATTGCTTGTTGATCTTGCTCAAACATTTCAAAACCAAGTTGCAGATTTTCATGGTGCTGTGCATACATTACTTGGGCAAGTTCTAATTGCAGCCAATGGGCAATCGGATTGTCGTGAAACTCACCAAATAATACCAGGTCAACGTCACTAGTTTTTGAACTCATCATTTTAAATGAAACCTCCTTTCCCCTTGCATTATAAATTTTATAAGCCGGAAGATCTTGTGCTAAAAGTAACTGAGAGAGGACTGCGAAAAATAGAAGTGCGGATATTTTCATGAAATGCAATATTTGTGGTGTGAAGTTATAGAATGTTCTCATTCTTTTGATTCTTTTGATTCTTTTGATTCTTTTGATTCTTTTGATTCTTTTGATTCTTTTGAGATTTCTTTCAATTATTTTTTACCGTATTTTTACTTCAAACCCAATGTATGAAAAATAATTTCCTCTTTCTTTCAATCATTTTTCTTTCCATATTTTCCAAAAGCCATGCGCAAACTTGGAGTGGTGAAGTTGCTCAAATATTTTATAGTAAATGTACTGCCTGTCATCATCCAGGTGGAGCTGCACCTTTTTCTTTGATGACACATGCCGAAGTAAGCCCCTTGGCTGCTGCCGTTTACCAATGTGTCAATACCGGTGAAATGCCGCCTTGGCCACCGGACAATAATTACCAACAATACCAACATAACCGCGCACTTTCAAATTCGGAAAAAACTACAATTCTCAATTGGCTCAATAACGGCATGCTTGAAGGGAATCCCAATCAAACGCCTCCTCCACCCGTTTACAACTCCACTACTTTTTTAGGCAATGGCGATTTACAAGTGCAAATCCCTACTTATATGTCCAAAGCAACGACCCATGACGACTACGTTTGCTTTAATATCCCAACCAATCTCACACAAAACCGCATCATTAAAGCGGTAGAAGTAGTTCCAGGAAATAGAGAAATTGTTCATCACTGCCTTGTGTACCTAGACCCAAATAGCGCCGAAGCAACAGACACTATTGGTGGTAACTGTGCAAGTCCGAACAATGGTACCACGAAGCTCATTACGGGTTATACCCCCGGCGCAACTCCGATGATTTTGCCCTCGGCCGATCCCCTAAAGTTAGGGCTCGATATTGGCCCTGGTTCATCCATCTATTTTGCGATGCACTACCCCATGGGCTCTTATGGTCAGTACGATTCTACCAAAGTAATCTTGCATTTTTATCCGGTCGGAACCACAAATGTGCGTCAGATCAATGCTGAACCTTTGCTCGCTAAATCTAATTTTACTATCCCCGCAAATCAAATAACTGAACTTACTGCTACATATCCTTTGGGTGCAGCTACAATTCCTACAAATTTTTCAATACTATCTGTTTTTCCCCACATGCATTTACTCGGTTCAAATATTAAGGCTTATGCATACAAAGCAGGAGCCGATACAGTTAAATTTATTAGCATTCCTAAATGGGATTTCATGTGGCAAGATTTTTACTTCTTTAAGCACCTGCAGAAAGTTCCAACCGGTTACAAACTCAAAAGCGAGGGCACCTATGACAACACGGCAAACAATCCTAATAATCCCAATTCACCACCCCAAACAGTTTACAGCGGTTTCAACACCACCGATGAAATGTTTTTAACTTATTTTCATTACCTCCCCTATCAACCCGGCGACGAAACCTATGACTTAGAGGCTTTATCTGTATTGTCGGTGAATAACATGCTTGCAACAGATCCTAGTACTATTGTTGCCTATCCAAATCCTTTTTCAGAAAATATTACAATAGATTTTCCTGTTAGTTTAAGTAGTACTGACCTCATCTATCTCTATGATGCTTATGGGCAACTCATCAGTAAATTACCTTTTGATACTGGCGCCACTCAGATTCAATTGCAATTCAATTCTACAGACAATAACCAGGCGACATCTAGCTCGTTTCCAAAAGGAGTTTACTATATTTCTGCTCGCTTGAACGGCAAACTTCTCTCAAAAAAACTCATCAAGTTATAAAGATGACTTTTTTGAAACTGTAAAATTCCTTATCTTTGCACTCCCAAGGTCTCATGGCCGAGCGGTTAGGCACCGGTCTGCAAAACCGTCTACAGCAGTTCGAATCTGCTTGAGACCTCTTGGAAATCTCAAAGCCCCTGTTTATCAGGGGCTTTTTTTTGATCTCTATTCAGAAAATGGAATGTTAAATCTATATTAACTTTTCTTCGGTTTCTCTATAACTGTTCAGCATTTTTCACAGATTTCAAGGACTTTGTGTTAGATTGACAATAATTAATCGTTATTGATGCAAAATGATGCCCTTTTCCTTTTGGCAAGGGCACAAAGTTTTTTTATATTTGGCGTTCAATTGTAAAAATGAAAAATTAAAAACTATCATTATGGACAAAAAACAAAAAACAGCCGGTGGGTTCTCTGCGATCATTGCTTTCCTGGCTATTGCACTTTCTTTGATCGCCGGTATCATGATTTACAAGTACATTTTCGGTGATCCAGGAAACTTCGTGGATCGTAACCCTGAAAACGAACCTGTAGAAGGAAACCTACTCGGAGTTATCTATAAAGGTGGTTTTATCGTACCAGGATTGGTAGCGATCAACATCATCATTTTAATTTTCTCAATTGAGCGTTTAGTGACATTAATGTTAGCAAACGGAAAAGGAAAAGCAAACAAATTCATTGAGAACATCAAAGAATTAATGGCTGCTAAAAACTACGCTGGAGCAATCGAAGCATGTGACGCACAAAAAGGATCACTTGCAAACGTTGTTCGCGCTGGTTTAGTAAAATACCAATTGATGGCTAAAGATAGCCACATGGAAAAAGAACAAAAATTAGAGTCTTTGAAAAAAGAACTAGAAGAAGCTACAGCACTTGAATTGCCAATGTTGTCTAAAAATTTACCTGTTCTTTCTACAACAGCATCTATCGCTACACTTATTGGTTTGATCGGTACCGTACTTGGTATGATCCGTTCATTTGCCGCGATGTCACAAGGTGCGCCTGATACAGCAGAACTTTCTACAGGTATCTCTGAAGCCTTGATCAACACGGCATTTGGTATTACAGGTTCAACGATTGCAATCATCATGTTCAACTTCTTCTCAACGAAGATTGATGCCATGACCTACAGTATCGACGAAGCTAGCTTTACCATTGTTCAGGACTTCGCTGCCAACAATTAATATTTTACTCACTAGTAAAAAACTCAAGCAATGCCAAAAATTAAAATGCCGAAAGGATCTCCTTCCATAGACATGACGCCTATGGTGGACTTGGCGTTCTTGCTTGTGACCTTCTTTATGTTGACGGCTTCATTCCGTACGGCAGAACCTGTAACCGTAGAAACGCCATCAAGTATCAGTGACAAAATCATTCCTGAAAATGTCATTATGGTAACACTTGATCGAGACGGACGCGCGTTCTTTAATCTGTCAAATGCAGAAGCCCGAAAAGAAATGCTAAACAACATGCTCGGCAAATACAAAGTTTCTTTGAACGAAGAGCAAGTTGAGGAATTTGCATTCATGTCAACTTTTGGTTGTACCATGCAAGAACTTCCTGCATACATGAGTACTGAAGCAGCTAAACGTGCGTCGTTCCCTACCAAAGGGATTCCAACAGACTCAACACGCAATGAATTATTAGACTGGATTTCATTCGCTGCCTCAGCAGCAGCCAACACCGGCCGAACTGCCTTTGAAGAGGCAAAACAGAAAGGTGCAGAACCAAAAATGGAAGATTTCAAGCCAAAATTCATTCTACGTGTCGACTCCAAAACGCGCTACAAAGATGCAGCTACAGTGATTGATGTATTCAGAGAATTGAATTTGAATAACCTAAATTTCGTAACCTCTGCGGAAGCAATTCCGGTTAACTAACAACACATGGCAGAAATCGCAGAAAGCGGCGGCGGCGGCCACGGCAAAGGTAAGAAAAGAGCAAAAAAAGGCTCCACGCGTGTCGACATGACACCAATGGTTGACCTTGCCTTCTTGCTCCTTACTTTCTTTGTCTTGACCTCAACTTTTAGTAAGCCAAAGGTCATGCCCCTGAACTACCCCGCAAAAATCAAAGACCCGAAATCGGTCAAAGCACCGAAAGTCAACAACGCGGCTACTTTTATTTTAGCTGACGACAAAGTTTACTATTATCGTGGTGAATTTTACCCTAAATCCAAACCCGGACCAGACGGGCCAACCGTGCTTGAAGAAGCAAATTTTGGTTCCGGAGAAAATAGTGTCAGAAAATTGTTAGCTTCTTGGAACGAATACGTTATTGTTAATAAGGCGATTCTTCAACAAAAGCTCGACAAAAAGCAAATTGCAGATAGCACCTTTACAAGGTTAGTGGACGAACTCACAGTAGACAAAGACGCTGTTAAAGTTCTGATCAAAACCGACGATAAGGCACTTTGTAAAAGCTTCATTGACTTAGTTGACGAACTCAAGATAGCCAACGTTGGTGTCATTGCACCAACTGACCTATCGCCTGCAGAGAAAGATTTGTTAAAAGAAAAAAACTAAAGTCATGACAGTCATTTATATCATCGTAGCACTCGTCACAGGTTTCTCTCTCTTTGACTACTATGTTAACAAAAACTGGGAGGCAATCACTTCAGTCACTCGTAACGAAGCCGTTTTTGCTCACCGCAACCGCGAATATGGCGCTTACGTATTGCGTTCAGGCTATAACAAACGCATGAGTTTGATCATGGGCGGTTTGGTTGCTTTAGCAGCGCTTGGTTTTGTGGCTAACTTGATCATCAAGAATCTTCCAAAAGAAGAGGTCGCTAAACCTAAAATCAGTGAAAAAAACTTCACGATTACAGCACCTAAAGAAGATGTGCCACCGCCACCAGCGACACCAGCGACACCACCTCCACCAATGACCGCTACCCAAGCGTTTATTGCGCCTGTTGCAGAGGATGATCCTGTGGAAGACGAAATGCCAACACAGCAACAATTAGAAAACATCGCTATCTCTACAGAAACCAATGAAGGTGAAGAAGGTTGGGAGATCAACATTACAGAAGATGGTCCAGCCCTTCAAGATACGCCAAATACCACTCCAGAAGAGGTGGTTGATGTAGCCGAAGAAGATGCCGAATTCCCTGGAGGTTATGAGAAATTGGCAGAATTCATTCAGACTACACTAGTTTTCCCAGACGAAGCCTATGAAATTGGTGTAAAAGGAAAAGCTATGGTTCGCTTCGTAGTGGAGAAAGATGGTCGCATCTCGAACGCTACAGTTGAACGTCCAATTGTCGAATGTCCGGCATGTAACAAAGAAGCCCTTAATGTCATCAATAAGATGCCTAAATGGACCCCTGCTAAAAATGCTGGCCGTCCGGTGCGTCTTTGGGTACGCATCCCGGTTGTATTTGACGTACAATAGATTTTTTACAATTCATTTAAATCCCCATTTCGATGGGGATTTTTTTTCTCCCTATATGCAGTATATCCAACATTTTTTAGGACTCCTTGTCGTTATACTTTGCCTCGGTTTTGCGAGCTTATTACTCACCACTGAGCTCTTTCCGATGGAAACATGGCGAAGAAACATTTTGGTCGGCGTATTTATTTTTTATGCTGCCTACAGAGGTTTGCGCGTCTATAACGGATTTAAAAAACAACTTAAAGATGGTCAAGATGAACAATAAACTTTTTTTCTGTGGCTTACTTTTCACACTTTTTGCTTGTGACAACAATAACAACCCTTTTGTTTACCAGAAAGATGCACACGGAAGAGGGAAAACAACTATTCAAGTAGAGGAGTCATTTAAACCACTCTTCACTACTTGTATAGAAACATTCATGAGCCAATTTCCCAAGGCTACGATCAAAGGCGTATACGGTTCAGAAGACCAACTGATCGCTAACTTTTATGCCAACAAAACTAAAACCATTGTGATCTCCAGAGATTTCAATGACCAAGAAAAAGCTTATCTCAAGAGTAAAAATGTTTCGTATCGCAGCGACAAAGTTGCTTCTGATGCGATTGCGATTATCATGCACCCATCCATGACCGATACCATTTTCAGTGTCGGACAAATCAAAGCTTTACTGTCGTCTGACCAAGCAACCTTACCTTCGGGTGAGGCGTTGACGAACATTGTATTTGACCAACGTGGTTCAGCCAACTTCAATTACATGACTTCCATGCTGCAAATTCAACAATTAGCGCAACGTGTATCTGCGGTTCATTCCAATGAAGAAGTGATCAATTATGTCAAGACACATCCAAATTCTATTGGTATTATCGGGCTTAACTGGGTAGCTGATCAAGATGATCCTG